>JBAQEN010000883.1:0-4351 GCA_049286765.1 Methylococcaceae bacterium | reverse complement strand
TTTAACGCCGCCGTTTCCTCCCTTCGTTCGGCTGAAATCGCCCAGGAAGAAGCGACCTATTACAGAAACCTTCTAGGGATGCCGCTTAATAGGTTGAATAACTCTGATATTCCACCGGAAGACTTACAACTCCGGTTCAATAAAGCCTATGATGATCTTAAGGATAGGGCGTGGGGTAATATCCTGCAATCAACAGAGTTTAGCAAGTATTTATCATCGAAAGCTTATGACCGGCTCACTTCGGATTTTGCCTCTGTGAAAAAACTGAATTTTACTGAAATCAATATCCGTGGGTTTCTGTTGGGGTTGGTAGAAAGTCAAGGTGATATGAACATAGAAATGCTGTTAGATTGTTTCGACGAAATCACAAAATACATCCCTGAAAACAGAGCTTATTATCGTGGCTGGAAATCGAATCAAAAGCATAAAGATCAGGCGTACAGAGTTCAGATGACGCGCTTTATCATTCCTAGAGTAAGCTCGTACTACAGCGGCAATATTTCTTTCGATACAATCAAAAAACTAAGCGATTTTGATAAGGTTTTTGCTATGTTGGAGGGTAAGGCTGAATGTGCGGTGTCGCTCAGATGGTTGTTCTCTAACCAGGACACAGTTAAGAAATTGGAAAGAGGGGAACGTCTATCAACCACTTATTTTGATGTAAGGTACTATCCTGGCGTTGGGACCATCCATTTTTTCCCGACTAACAAGGCCGTTATTGACCGCCTGAATAGATTGGTTGGGAAGCAGCGGCAATGGCTACCACAGGATGACACGAAAGCATCAAAAGACTTCTGGAATCAATACGACCAGGCCGAGAAGGTGACAAGAAAAATGGTTATGCCTGTTGTTAGGTGGGGGGATGTCCCGGTTGAGGCTTTAGAGTTGGCGCATTTGAAAGCCTGCGAGACACTTGGCATTGATCTTTCAACTATGTTGACTCAAGAAGCTGCTTAGTTAATGTTTGTGGTGAAGGTAATTACTTGTTTTACAATTCTTATCTTCACTACTTTTTAAATAGATTATTTATTGGGGTTTTTTATGTCTTCTTATCGGATTTATGCACGTTGGCTTGGGCAAAAGGTTTCTGATAAAACAGTGACGGAGAGTAAGGCGGTCGCGGATTTTGCTTGGGCTGAGTTGCGGCGGTTAAGCTGGAATGGGGAGGTCAAACCTATTGGCTTGACTTATACCTGCAATGGTAAGCAAGTGGATTATATTGATTTAACGCCTGGCGTTAGATGAGAAATAACAAAGTTTCGCGGACGCGAAAATATGTGCCGCTTAAGGAATGTTTGGGTAGTTAGGTGCGGCGGTCTGCAAACATCCGTTTTTTCGGCCCGAATTATTTGCAAACAGCCTGCAAACATCGCTCAAGGCTCACATTGTGTGCAAATAAGAAAATACAGGCTATTCCAACAGAAAGCAGTCATTGGAAATTAATAAATTTACTTTAGTTGACAGACAGCCGTCGGCCAATAGCGGACTGATGCGTTGCCGTTGTGAGTGACAGCACTTGAATGGATAGCTGCCTTTCTGACAGTTTAGCTATATATGCTTGATCATAAAACCTGAATCAGTGGCCTAGTGGTTTGCAATATTGCATTACTTATTCCGTGGACGCAGTAAATTTGCGATGATTAGAAGAGTTATTGGGGTATTGGGTTGCAAAAAGCGGCAATCCAACTTACGCTGCTATGGTTGATTTTTTATTTTAAAAACATTATATCTATGGAAGACTTCGCAGGTGCTTATTTAGCAAGAAAAAATGATATTTTTGCGTTACCTAGAGTTCAAAATCATACAATTGCTATTTTTCATTTGGGAGGGATAGCGGTTGAGTGTCGCCTAAAATCCTTATTACTTGATTATCATCGAATTAACAAGTTTGATGAAAATAGCAACCGACCGAAAGATTCTATGTATAATCAACCTGTTATGAATCCGAGTCATGGTTTATTGACAGCTCTCAAACGCATGTCCGACTTTCACAAAAAAGCTAAGTCGGATATTCAGCTATTGAAGCATCTTCAAACCATCCTTTATCCGTTAGGTTCAACTGAGGTTGATTACATCAGTTTGCGCTATATTCCACAAACCACTCAATCTCAAGAAGATTGGCAAAAAAGTTTTGATTATGTTTGTGGTTGGTTAGAAAAAAACGAGAAAACAATCCTATGAAAGCTGCAATCCAACTCAGAAAGGCTCTGAATCAGAAGTTTCCAAAACAATTTGAATTGGATATTGGTGAAGGTGGATTTGTTTTACTAACCATCATTTCAAATCATTTTGAAAAAAAGACCCGAAAAGAACGCTTAGAGCAAGTTGAACCATTAATTAAAGAATTGGGGTTAACGCCAGGAATCATAGAGCTTTATACCTCTGAAGAAGCGACTAATGAGAGCGTTTCAATTTCAAACACAGAAGATACCGCTCCTTTATCATGGCAAGATGCTGTGGGAATGTTATCTGCGGGTAAAACTTCATTTGCTAAAAAACCGAAACATTCTATTAAGCGCGTGGTGTTTTATTCTTATAAAGGCGGCGTTGGACGAACTACCGCGTTAATTCAAACCGCTTTTCAATTAGCAAGACAAGGCAAGCGCGTTGTTTTAGTAGATATGGATGTAGAAGCCCCAGGATTACAAGCTTTGTTACCGCCTACTGATAAGCCTGTTGATGAAGGCTTAATTGATTATTTATGGGAACGACAAACGTGTTTTTTTGATGAGCATCATCAGCCGCAAATTGAATTAACCAATATCATTTATAGCGTTAAAGATAGCCAATCACGTCGCGATTTATTTATTGTCCCCGCCGGAAAAATAGGACAACGTTATATTCAGCGTTTATCCATTCTTTCCACTACGCATTTATTTTCTGCAAACACAGACCCTTGGTATCAATTTGAAGAAGAGCTGTGGAAGCAATATCAACCCGATATTATGCTGATTGATGCTCGTACCGGATTAAATGAATGGGGCGGATTATCTTTATTACAGCTTGCTGATGAAGCTTTTGTAGTTTTATATCCCAGTCAACAAAATGCCGAAGGGATTTGTTTTGTTAGAAATTTATTAAAAGAATTAACAGGAGTTCAAGCTAAATTAGTTTTATCGCCTATTCCTGTAGGTGAAGCTGGTGATTTCTTAGTAAAAAAAATAAAACCTTTCTTAAACTTAATCGAGGATGAAGAACCGATTTCAATCTACTATGACCTCAATATTGCAGTCAGCAATCAATTTCCAGTAGAGCCTGCTTTACCTTATTACGCACTGCTTGCTAATCAACTACTTGAAATTAGCGGCGTTGAAGAGACTGCTACATTATTGGCAGAATCCAATCGCTTAGAACTTATCAAATCATTAAACTTTCCAGAACGTAACGCAGCGAGTATTTTAGATACTGATTTTGATGCAATTTTTCAAAAAACAGCCGACTTCGACCGCTGTTTAGAAGATCAAGTGTGGGTTATTCGGGGTAGAAAAGGCACTGGCAAATCAACGCTATATACTTTATTTACCCAACACAGAGAAAATGCTGAAAAACGTTCTCGTGGTCGTTTGGATAATGTGACAATTATTTCAGGACATGGTGTTAGCAATAGCTTTAAACCGAATGCAGATGTTTTTTCAGATATTCAAAAGCAAATAACAGCCGATGATACAGATTGGTTATCATTATGGCGTGCTTATGCGGTGATTCGACTTTATCAATCTTATACTGAATTTAGCGAAATTATCAAAAAAGCAAAATTAACTGGCTTGCTCTCTCGCTTAAAAAACTTTAGTACAACTGAATATAGTGCATGGGAATCTAAACATACTGCCAAATTATTAGAATTTGTTAATGACATAGAACTCAATGGCTTGTGTCGAGATGCTATCACGCACTTAAATAGCCATTTAAAAACGAAAAATCAAAAAATATGGTTGCTTTATGACGATTTAGACCAAGATATTAAAGAAAATACATCTTGGCAAAAAGAAGCCCTTGGTGGATTGATGCGTTTAATTTATGACACCAACAATAACAGTTTGTATCAAATTCGCTTTAAAGTTTTTTTGCGCGAAGATATTTGGAGTAATTTGGTTTTTACAAATAAAAGTCATTTTGGCGACCAAAGAACTTTACTTTTAAAATGGGACGAAGAAGATTTCTTTCGTCTGGCTTATCGTTTAGCGATTGCAGGGTCAGATAAATTTAGAAATCTTGCTAATCGCATTATTCCTTTACCTGACAATCAATTGGATGAGTGTAATATAGAATCTTTGCGTCAAATTTTATCGCCTTTATGGGGATTGCGTCGTCAAAAGACTCAAAATGCTTATGTTTCAACATGGGTTTATTC
>JBAQEN010000882.1:0-2403 GCA_049286765.1 Methylococcaceae bacterium | reverse complement strand
CCCATAAAGGCGACAATAAAGGATTTGAAACCCGTTGCTACCAAACGTTTAATATCGGTTTCCAGTCCAACTTCAAAAAGCAGCATGATGATGCCGATTTCAGCAAGTAGTTTGACCGCTTCCACTGGCTCGACCCAATCGAGCAGACTGGGCCCTAAAATAACGCCAGCTAACAGTTCGCCTATCACTGGCGGCGTTTTAAGCCGGACTGCCAGCTCAGTAAATAACCGCGCCGAAAGCAAAACAATAAACAATGTTAAAAAATAATTATGGATTGCCATGGTAGATGCGCTAAATTTTGTGAACCTGTTACAGGATTAATGGGCAATACTGATTCGTAGCTAACGCTTAAGCAGTTATTTTCTGTTCACCGTCTTATTGAGTATTTCTATGAACGTAAGTTTATCCGTGTTGTAACACGTTGGGAAGAAGCTTGCCAACGTTATTAAACACCAAAACTAAAAGCTGTCCTGTAATAACAACCGAACTTCGTTTACCCCATTTTTTCAGTCACCTGATGTTAAGCTCAGAGACACAGGGTTCACAGAAAATCAAAATATCAGGATTTATCTACTACTTTCCTCTGGTTGTAGGTGTAGTCTTGTAGGCTCAATGATTTTCCTCCATGCTTTCCGCGTCTCCGTGGTGAACTGATGTCATTGGGATTATTGAATTATTTTATGTCGACCGGTTGCTACGGATGTGAATCAGCACTCAATTTTTTACACTTTTAAAGCTGATTGTGTACAGGACATACGAAAAATACCTGTAAATTTGGCGAGATTGTATTGCATAATCTAACTGTTTTAAGGAGGATGCCGGGAAATTTCATAACACTGATTTTAAAGATCAGTGGTAAATCGAGTCCACCTGAAAAAAAGAAAGGCTATGATTTTAATTAGTCTTACAAGTTGTTTTTGAGCATAGAAAATGAGTAATGACAAATCATCACAAACACGATCATTCCGGTGGACACCATCACCATCACGTTGCCCCGAATAAACAGGGACGCATTTTTGCATTCGCCATCATCCTGAATATGGTGTTTGTGGTGATTGAATTCAGCTATGGGTACATCGCCAATTCAACTGCATTGGCAGCCGATGCTGGACATAACATCTCCGATGTGTTGAGTTTACTGGTTGCATGGAGCGCTGTCATTTTGACTCGCAAACAGCCCAGTCAACGTTATACTTACGGGCTTCGTAGCACTTCAATTCTGGCGGCTCTTGGCAATGCCATGTTGCTTTTGGTGGCCTCAGGAGCAATAGCATGGGAAGCCATTCATCGCTTTTCACAACCGCCAACGGTAGACAGCCTGACAGTATCCGTTGTAGCAGCAGCTGGCATTGTCGTCAATGGCCTGTCAGCATGGCTTTTCATGAAAGGCAGTAAAAAGGATTTGAACATTCGCGGCGCTTATCTCCATATGGCAGCAGATACAGCCGTATCGCTTGCCGTGGTGATTGTTGGCATAGCTATTTTCTACTTAGGCTGGTATTGGTTAGATCCTGTTATCAGTTTATTGATCGTGATCGTGATTTTGATAGGTACTTGGGAATTGCTTCGCGATTCACTAAAACTGGCCTTGAACGCAGTGCCAGAGGGAATTGACGTTCCGGCAATTTTTGAGTATTTAAGTCAATTAAGTGGTGTAACGGATATACATGATTTGCATATTTGGGGCTTAAGCACTACCGAAACTGCATTGACAGTCCACCTGGTTATGCCCGGCGGACATCCCGGAGATGCCTTCATGGATGACATCGTACAGACTTTGAATGAACATTACTGTGTCCATCACAGCACTTTGCAGATTGAGCACGGTACAACCAATCACGCATGCTCATTGACTGTAACCCAACCAGTAAAACACAGTCATTAGGTCCTGGTATAATGACACTATCAAATATAATGCCCTTGAATTAAGGATGATTCTTTTATCAAGGACGGGTGCCGAATTGAGCCAAAGGAGATTTTATGTTCCCCTGTTTAATGATATTCTGCGATTGAACATTGACAAATTAACGCTTGAATCCGGACATTCCTGATATGAATAACAAACAGAATAAACCGTCAGTTGATACGATCAGTCAAGTTGCAGGTAATGCAGGGCGTAGGGAACTACTGGCCTGGGCTTTATTTGATTTCGCCAACTCCGGTTATACCACCGTGGTGCAAACCACTATATTCAGCGCCTATTTCGTCGGTGTGGTTGCCGGTGTCGCACAAGGCGTTACACCTGGTTTGTCGACGCTGCTTTGGTCGCTGGCTATCGGTATTGCTAATTTTATAGTCATGATCAGCGGACCGTTAATTGGCGCGTTTGCCGATCATCGGGCTTGCAAGAAACGTTTTCTGCTGATTTCCTCGTTGGGCTGCATATTTTCGACAGCCCTGCTG
>JBAQEN010000881.1:0-3227 GCA_049286765.1 Methylococcaceae bacterium | reverse complement strand
TAAAAAGTCTAACGTGCGTTCTGTCAGCGGCTTTTTTGTTGACTCATCCAATGCCTCACGTTCTGACTGGAGGCCCATCCCCGCACATGCTAACGCTCCCGAGCCGCACAAAGCGCATATTGTCCGGGGCAAGCCTGAACATATCTGGTGTTATAAATCGGCGGAAGGTACGCCATTAGGCTATGTTTACCGGTTTAAAACATCGGATGGCGGCAAAGTTATGTTCCCATTGTCGTGGTGCAGACATAACAAGACCGGCGCTGAGGAGTGGCGCTGGATGGCGTTTGCCGTGCCGCGGTGGCTTTACGGTCTGGATCGTCTAGCAGCTAAACCGGATTCGCCGGTTTTAATTGTGGAGGGTGAAAAATGCGCAGACGCGGCGGCAGAGCAACTCCCGAATTTTGCATGTATAAGCTGGCCGGGCGGCAGTAAGGCGGCAAACAAAGCTGATTGGTCTCCCTTGGCTGGGCGTGATGTGATCATTTGGCCGGATTGCGACTCCCAGAAAAATAAGGCTGGTGAGTATCTGCCGTTTTTTGAGCAACCCGGAATGAAGGCTGCAAATCAGATTGCAGAGATATTGCTGGCAATGGGTTGCTGCGTCCGAATGCTGGACATTGCCCAGCCTGGCAAAAAAAAGAGCGGGTGGGATATTGTCGATGCGATTTCAGATGGCTTGACCGGAAACAAACTAGAAAAATATGTGCGTGATAATTCACGCGTTTTACCTGTCCAAACGACATCCGGTGAGAACAATAACTGTGTTGACCAATGCCCAACGGATGAGCATTATTTTAGTGTGCCCGCCATACCTGGCATTGATGCGCGGGACGGTACCCTTAACACGCGGCCCCTATCCGAGCTAGGCAATGCCTGCCGTCTCTACGACCTGCATAAAAATAATATCCGGTATATCCCAGAGGTTTCAGGATTTTTAATCTGGACAGACGGAGCCTGGCACTGGGATTTGGACGGGGCAGCGGTGCGGGCTTTGGCCGCGAAATTGCCAAGAATAATTTATGCCGAAGGACTGGAGCACTTGCAAGACGCCGCCGCTTTTGCAAAGTGGTCCAGAGAATCGCAAAAAGCCCGCACCATCAAAGCGAGTGTCTCCTTATTTCAAGATTTTCAGAAAGTCAGAATGCCGCTAGCCCACATTGATAATGATGCTTATGTCGTTGGCATTTGCAAAGGGACGCGCGTTATAGATTTGCGGACCGGGCTTGATAAGCAAGCAACTCAACAGGATTACGTAACCAAAACCCTGGCTGTTGATTATATCGGTGATTCCCAAAAAGCAACGCGCTGGCTTGAATTTTTAGGGCAAATTTTTAACGAGGATGTTGATCTAATTGACTGGGTCCATCGATATTGCGGTTACGCCCTAACGGGCGAAACGTCGGAAGAGATATTTAATTTTTGTTACGGTCTAGGAGCCAACGGCAAAAGCGTTTTCGGTGGTACATTGAAATACATTTTTGGCGATTATGCACGAGTCATTGCAGCCGAAACGATTACCGAATACAGGAGACAAGCCGGGGCTGCCACGCCGGATTTGGCAGAGCTGATCGGGGCGCGGTTATGTTTATCCTCAGAAACTGAAGACGGCGCTGCGCTCGCTGAGTCGTTGATTAAATTGCTGGTGTCAGGCGATACCATCACCGTCAGAAAATTATACGGAACTCCGTTTGAATTTAAGCCACAGTTTAAATTGACAATTTTAGGAAATCACAAGCCGATAATCCGGGGCGTTGATTACGGTATTTGGCGGCGCGTGCGATTGATTCCGTTCGTAAGGATATTCAAACCGGAAGAGCGCGATCACGCGCTAGGTCAAAAGCTAAAAAATGAAGCGCCGCATATCCTCGCGTGGATGCTTGAGGGATGTCTGGCCTGGCAAAAACTAGGATTAAGTGATATTCCGGCGTCGATCGAGGCCGCCACCGATAAATACCAGTCAGAACAAGACCTTATCGGGCAATGGATAACCGAGAGTTGCCAGCTTATTCTGGGCGCGGAAACCCTAACTGGAGCTCTGTACAGCTCATACAAAGTCTGGTGCACAGAGAACGGTCTAAAACCGGCTAGTAACGTGGCGCTCGGACGGAAATTGGCTGAACGGGGTTTTGTGTCCCAGAAATCAAACGGTCTAAGATCGTGGCAAGGTATTGCGCTCGTTCCAGTGGGTGGTGATGACATTTTTGATTACGTGTAGCCTACAAAAAAAAGCATTATCCGTACTCGTTTTTTTAAAATCAGGGCGGATAGGGCGGATAAACCGCTATTTTCGTAAAGTGTTTCTATTCGCGCGTACGTGAGAAAGTCTTGAAAATAGGCCTTTATCCGCCCTATCCGCCCTGGACTCTAAAAACTGCGCAGTATACGCGTTAGATAGATAATACCATCAAACCCTTGCTGCATATGGGTTTGAGACCGAAGTTATGAATTAACAGCCGTTCAATGCGGCAAGGACACATGGCAATGATCGATGCACTCTATGTGGCTTTTTGTATTTGAAAAATGAACCAATAAAAAATTTAGCTGGAGCGACGCAAAGCAGCCAGTAAGCCGTAGAGATTTGACCCACCCCCAGAGGGCGGGTCAAATCTCTACCGGTTAGACCATCCTTTGCGTCGCCCTAATTTCAAAAGCGCGGCAATCGAATTAAATAGAGATTCGCCATTAGTATTTTATAGTATTAGAGTTTACTTATTTATAGAGGTCAAAATGACAACAAATATTGAACAGAACGAAAAAACCAAAGAAAACCATAAGATTGCTTGCAGAGTGGCGATGACTGCAATCGTTGATTCTATCGGAGCAGACGCGCCGATAGAAGAAGTCATCGATGTTATTCAAATAATGGCGCACATGGTGCTAACCAATAATGGCAAATATGCTGCACCGATAGCGTCCCATAACGGGGCGTTTTTCTGCAACGAGCTTCTGAACTTAATCGAAGAATCCCAAAAGGATGTTAGTCCCAATTCTTACGCTGGAGGGTTAATGTAATGATCGACTCCTTACGTCCCGATGCTGAAGACCGTAAAAAAGCCGCATTTCATGGAGCCGCACGCGCTATTTCTGAACAATTTGATGGCGCAGAACCGAGCGATAGTGAATGCGTTGGTCGCGTACTACAGGCGCTTGCTTATATGGTATTAACAAATGGCGGTCGTCTTAGCCTTGAGCACTCACTCGCTAATTTTAAAATATTCCATGATCGA
>JBAQEN010000880.1:0-1551 GCA_049286765.1 Methylococcaceae bacterium | reverse complement strand
GTACCAAGCCTTCCGCCTAACCCATAGGAGGACAGATAAAGTACAAAATAAAATTAACATTTATTATCTGCCGACAGGGATTCTACTCCCATTTCATTATCAATTGTCAAGACTTTTTTCTAAGCTGGATGATGTGTAAATTTGAATAAAAAACGGTTTCCAGATAGCAACAGGAGAAAATTCAGAATCAATTTTTGCGACTGGTATTTACCGCAGTGCCAGTTGTTTCATTAGAATCGAATGGCAGCTTTCACCTGTATCTTATTAAGATGTCAGAATTTAACTGGCTGAAAGCTATTATCCGAGAACAAATTTGCTTATTCCGCTCCATCATTACAGAAGCGATTGCATACGCTAATCGACTTGCTTTAGAATCAATTCAAGCTAAAAACTCAATTAAATCAAAAAATAGGAATCCAGTTATGACTTTTATCAAACCATTGGAATACGGCGGCCACGCACTTGTTTGGTCGGGAGATTGGTCACCAAAAGGGGCTAGACAAGCCATTAGCGGGGCTGCTCGAGCGGGATATGACTACATAGAAATCGCTCTGTTAGATCCATGGAAGGTTGATGCCGCTTTAACTAAAGATTTGCTTCAGGAATTTAACCTTCGTGCTCATGCATCGCTTGGATTATCACCCGGCACAGATGTAACAAGTACTAATGCTGCGATTGTCGCCAAAGGGGACGAACTGCTCCGTAAGGCGACCGATGTGCTTTTCGATATGGGTGGAAAAGAACTTTGTGGCGTTATTTATTGTGCCCTGGGTAAATATCCTGGATCTGCATCTAAAGAGAATCGATCCAATTCAGTCGCTGCGATGCAGCGCCTGGCGGACTACGCAGCGGATAAAGGAATCAATATTAATCTTGAAGTTGTGAACCGGTACGAAACCAATATTATGAATACAGGAATTGAGGGTTTAGCTTTCCTGGATGAGGTCAATCGCCCCAATACCTATTTGCATCTGGATACCTACCATATGAATATCGAAGAAGACGGTATGGAAAAATCGGTTCTGGCAGCAAATGACCGGCTTGGTTATGTTCATATCGGCGAAAGCCACCGCGGCTATCTGGGCACAGGAAATGTTGATTTCGATAAGTTCTTTGGCGCCCTTAAGAAAATCAATTACAGGGGTCCCATCACTTTTGAGTCTTTTTCATCAGAAGTCGTTGATCCAAACCTTTCTAATACACTTTGCGTCTGGCGTAATCTCTGGAAAGATTCCGATGATTTAGCTAAAAAAGCACTCATGTTCATGAAAGAGCATTATTAATTCGTCATTTTCGCAGCACCTTTTGTGCAGAAGCAGTCTTTTATGGTTTCCCATTGCCGAACCGGAAAATCTCACAAGGAGTTTGCGAAAATGATAAAGAACCCGTAGTGAGAATAAATTAACAGGCATAAAAAAAGCCTATCAGAATGATAAGCTTTTTATTTTATGGCGTCCCCAAGGGGGTTCGAACCCCTGTTACCGCCGTGAAAGGGCAGTGTCCTAGGCCGCTAGACGATGGGGACTAAAACTTGTTTAGTCTGGCCAGTAG
>JBAQEN010000879.1:0-6894 GCA_049286765.1 Methylococcaceae bacterium | reverse complement strand
ATACTGGCGATGGCGATTGCCGGAATTTGGCACGGCGCTGCCTGGACATTCCTGATTTTTGGCCTTCTGCATGGTTTGGCTATCGTTGCAAACCACTATTGGCGTAAAACCAAGTTGAAACTGCCATGGCAGCTGGCCTGGAGTCTCACGTTCTTTTTTCTGATAGTAGCCTTTGTCGTGTTTCGTGCGGACGGCTGGCCGCAGGCGTATGTTGTTCTTTCAAGCATGTTGGGGGCGCATGGCATCGATAACTACGGAGTGTTCAACCAAAATAGGTTCCGCTATCTACTTATGCTGATCGGGGTGGCTATTGCGTTTGGTGCGCCCAACTCCAATCAGCTTGCTCGTGATTTTATTCCATCATGGCGTTGGTGCGTTTTTTCCTGCACAGCGCTTATGCTTAGCATGCTGGCACTGAGCACCGGAGGCTCTACCGGCTTCATTTATCGTGGTTTCTAGAGCAAACGGCACGATTACGTCAAAACTTATTCATTCCAGGTTTTAATTATGTCTTATTCCCGATTTATCGGTTACATCATCGGCCTTGCCTTGCTAGCTACTGCATTGACCTGGTCAGTCAATTATGTTGTTGATCCCTATAGTCTTTTTGGCACGAAATTTTTTTCTGAATTCGGGTTTCCGCAAGATAGGTACATGAAAATTGAATATTTAAAAAATCACAAAAATTACAATACCTTTTTGATTGGCGGATCAAAATCAGGGGTTATAAAAACGGAAGATGTAGATAGATATTTTCCAGGCGCAAAAACCTATAATTTATCCACACTGGGTGGGATTGTTACGGATTTCGAAAAACATGTTGAATGGCTGGTAAAAAACATCCCAAATTTATCCCATGTGCTCCTGCAAATTGACTGGCCTTTTGGTTATAGTGGGCATGACCCGAAACAAGTTTTGGGGGTTGCATTGCATCCGGATATCTCAGATCGCTTCAAATATAGTTTTCTATTTGATTATTTGGCTAAAATTAACCCCGAAGGGTTAAAGGAGAAAATTGACAACAACGCTGGCGGGTTAAACCGATTGAACTATGATTTTACTAAAGGCTACTGGCACCGTCCTTTGCGCGACAAACAAATTGATATAAATTGTGACAAATATTATTCCTCTACAGGAGGATTGTTTAACGATGGCAGTAAACACCGAAAAAAGCTCACATCCTCTGAACTCAACATTACACTAGCCACAATAGCGCGTATTAAAAGCCTTCTTGACAAGAAAAACGTCAAGCTTACGGTATTTCTTCCACCCCAAACCCACTATCAACTTGATACTATAGAGCTTAGTGATTATGAATTATTTGTTAAGCAACTTGTGAAGATCACTGACTTTTATGATTTTATGTATTACAACAAAATAACAAATAATAAATGCAACTATTATGAAATCGCGCACTACCGGCCTTATGTCGGGGAATGGATTGTGCGCTCATTAGCAGAACAACCAAATAAGCAAAGTGATATATACCGTTACTTTTCCAAGGAGTCTTTAATTCCTGAGTGGGAATATATTAAATCCAATTTCTTACCCGAACGTTCCTCCGGAATATAGAAATCCAGCCTACGCGCAGAAATTTTAGATTGTATTTTTCACGATAAACCGTTAAGGAGATAGGGCTTTTAATGAGATTTGCTTAGCGCAAATCTGAACAGCGGTATAAGTGGAAATGCTGGGCCCGAGGCAGTATGCGTGAGTTTTTTCATGAACAAGAAATCTGCGAGGCGTACCCGACTCGATCGCCTTCTCGATGCCATGAATCCAATTGTCGCGCTGAGCGCACGTCCGCCAAAGCGGCAAAAGTCATCGGGGGAAGATTTCGATCCGTTTTGAGGAAATGCATGCAGTCAAAATAGCGTGAGAACCTCCGCGCGAATCTAGAGAGACGCGCATGTTAACCAGTCGCGTAGGTTAGATTGGCTTAGCTAGTCCAACGAAACTGGCATCAAACGTGTGTGTTGGTTTTATGTTGGATTGTGACTTATAGTAAAAGGGCTGCTTCTTCGGCAGAATACAGGAAGTGTAGCGCTAACGGAAGCGTAGTCAAAATACAAGACCATCCGACACGGCGTTAAGTCATTGCGGAATCCATGCCAGTACGCAGTCCAATAGGATTTTTTGCATGCCAACGCCAATATTGGCCGCGCTATCCACGCCAAGCAGCAAACGGTCTCCCATGCGTACGCTGATCATCAGCGCGGTTATCCGATTTCCCAAATCAGTTTGATCCATTGAGCCAAATGTCCTAACCCTGTTGCCCGGGAAGCCTCAGCGCCTCTTGTGCAAACGGCGCCAACACCGCTGAGATTATGTTTTATGCGCTTCAACGGCTCTGATATTAACCTGCTCGATGATCCCATCAATCGTTATCACTTCGTGTGCTTAGGGTTCTTCCTAGTATTTCTTTACTGCTTTCGTCACATCAGTGAGTAAGTAAAGGTAAGCATTAGTTGCCGGGTTTCGGCTTTAGAGTCTAGCAATTAGCAAATGTTCGGGCTTGCCAATTGATTGTCTGAACGTATAATTGCAGATATTTGCAAACTACCAGACTCATTAGACTTAAGGTATATCAAATCATGGGATTTCTCAGTCTACTGCTCTGGACACCGGCTGTTGGGGTTTTGTTATTGGCTTTTGTTCCCGGTCAGAATACCTGCATAATTCGCACTATTGCTAATTTGTTTACCTCTTTCGCATTTTTGCTAAGCTGTTGGCTAGTTAGACTTTATGACCAACACAATGCAGAGCTACAGTTCAGTGAATATTTTCCCCTCAATCCTGACCTTGGCAGTGCATATGCACTGGGTATTGACGGCTTATCCATGCCCATGCTGGTTTTGGCAACGTTGCTTACATCTATTGCCTTACTGGCCTCATTTACTATTTCCAGCAGTGTTAAGGGTTATCATATTTGTATCCTGTTGCTTGAATTTGGCATGTTGGGCGTATTTCTGGCACAGGATTGGGCACTATTTTATATATTTTGGGAAGTCACATTAATCCCATTATTTTTTCTCATAGGCCGCTGGGGCGGAAAACGCCGGCATGCGGCTAGCCTTAATTTTGTGCTCTACACGATGGGCGGCTCAATTTTTATGCTCATCAGTTTACTCGCGATTAGTCAGTATGACCTCGAGCACGGCGGCTCTTTGATGACCACAATGCATCAGGCAGCACAAGACATGCCACGTTATGAACAGATTTTAGTGCTGCTCGGTTTTTTAATTGGCTTTGGCGTTAAAATGCCGATTTTTCCACTCCACGGCTGGCTGCCGCTGGCGCATGTCGAGGCGCCCAGCCCCATCAGTATTCTGCTATCGGGAATTTTACTCAAAATGGGCGCTTATGGCCTGTTAAGGGCTGTAGTTATGCTGCCGGAGGCCGCGCATGTTTTACAACCCATGCTGGTTTTTCTGGCGCTGTTCGGAATGGTTTACGGCGGCTTACTGGCCTGGCGGCAAAGCGACCTAAAAGCCATGGTAGCATATTCTTCAGTTAGTCACATGGGCATTGTTTTATTAGGCATTGCAACCTTGAATGAAACAGGAATTATGGGCGCTGCCTTACAAATGACCGCTCACGGTCTGATTGCCGGGGCAATGTTTCTGCTGGTGGGACTGCTTTATGAACGCACCCATACCCGCAATATTCAGGATTACAGCTCGCTGGTACAGGTTATGCCGCGTTTTGCTCTGTTCATGACCTTAACATTACTGGCCGCGATGGGGCTGCCCGGTTCAGTTGGGTTTATTGCCGAACTGCACGCGCTTATTGGTGGTTTTCAGCAATGGGGAGTCTTGATGGTGTTTTTCAGTATGAGTATTCTGATTAGCGCTGCATACGCCCTGCGCACTATCGGTCTTTTATTTACTGGCCCGGTAAAACCACAGATGCAGCAGATTGCCGATCTCAGACCTCCTGAAATTTTAGCGGAAGGTATCTTAGTTACCAGCATTGTATTATTCGGCCTCCTGCCTGCGCCGTTGATTGAGCTTTCAGCGGAGACAATTTCGCAGATGAACAACCAGATCAGTCAGCGGCTTTCCCAGGATTAACGATGCAAGAGTCACTTTCCGATAATAGCCGCCGCGCACAGATCATAGCCGCACTGAATCATCTGGATCATGTCCTGCCCGGGCAGGCGCCGATTCTTGATTTTGTCCATCACAATACCCTACATGGGTTTCAGCATTTGCCGTTTGAAGAAGCTCTGGCCGAATTCGAAGCATTAACGGGTATTTGCGCTTATCTCCCTGAATCACAAAGCCGCCTTTTTTATCAGCAGGGGCGCATTAATGACTGTGACCTAGCCGCAGCCCTGGCACGAGATCCGGCTTTACAAGCAGAGGAAACCGTCTGCAAGTTAAAGGATCGCATTATCACGCGCAAAGATATTTATACGATCGCTCTGTTATTTGATTTGCAAGGCATTACCGTTAGCCAGTTAAATTGGCAGATAGAAGAATTAGGCGCTTTGGATGCCGTCCAAGCCGATGTGCCGGAATCGGTTCATAGTCAGTTACTTGCAGAAGACACCCATCAAGGCAATGTTATCAAACAGCTTTGGGAAAGTATTTTAACTAAACTTGATTTACAGCAAGCCGCACTACACCCCGAGGCACTGCTTGATTTGTCGTTGGAGCAGGCTGAAGAATGGCTGGCAGCACATCAGGACATGCAGCAACAGATAGAGACGTTGCATCGTAACGACTCTATAGCACTGGATGAATTATTATCCCAATTGGGCGATAGCATAACCTTTCGCGACTTTATCCTCGCATTGAGCGGAGTTGACATCCTCGATTCCGTTCGCCCACAACTGATACGAATCTGTGCCTCAGCTATGGATGAAGGCGTTACGTCCTGGCAGCTGCCTGAACGCTGCCAGTTGGGCCTTTATGGCGCCTGGAGGGCAATGGTAGCCTATGACGCCAATCCATTTTTGCATGAGCTGCCTGATTGGCAACAGATTATGTCCGAATTACCTGAGGATGCAGTCGATACCATCATCCTGCAACTGACTCAATTAGAAATACCACAAATACGATGGGAAGGTTATCTACGTAAATTGGCACTTGAATTACCAGGATGGTCAGGGCTTATTAACTGGCGGCAACACCATCCTCAATACAATACGGCGAACGATGCGTCACCAAAACTTGCCGATTATCTTGCAATTCGACTGACCATGGACAGGCTGTGGCTGAATCAAGTCTGCCGGGACATCTGGAAGTGTGAAGCGAAATTCAGCAAGCTGCGCGCTTATTTTCGAAAAAACCTGTCAGAATTTACGGTGCGCAGATATTTATATCAGGGTGACTTGCCGGAATATCTGACTCAACTGGCCGAATCATTAACTGTTCAAGCAGATTCCGAACGGCCTGATCGCCACAGTTGGCAGCGGCTTGCTGATCTGCTATTGACCTGGCAGCTTAGCCCAATGGCTGAAAACAACACCAGACACTCAGTACACAACAGCGGCTGGCGCCTGTTTCGTTTATGTCAACATTTGGGGCTAAATGCCACGCACCTACAGGCGCTGCAAAAAACTGATTTACAGGCGATGTTAAACCTGCTGGATCAATTTACTGTCACTGAACGCAGTAAAATCTGGCTTTATGCTTACGAAATAAATTACAGGGAAAGTTTTTTTCGGGCACTGCGTGCCAATCATAATCGCGGCCGCTGGGCTAAACGCGAAAAACGTCCCGAGTCACAAATCATCTTCTGCATGGATGACCGCGAAGAAGGTTTTCGACGCCATCTTGAAGAACTCAATCCCGATATTGAAACCCTTGGAGCGGCTGGATTTTTCGGCGTTGCGATGAATTATAAAGGCCTGGATGACAGCAAAGTAACTTCCCTGTGTCCGGTGGTGTTAACGCCGGCTCATGAAGTTCGGGAAGTACCGCGAACTGGCAGCGATAAAACTTTAGCCAGCCATAACCGAGGACGCAAGCTGAATCAATGGATCGCGAATTGGCTACATCATGGTTTACGCCAAAACCTGTTATTGCCGCATCCTGTTATTGATGCGATTGCACCACTTACACTAATGGGGTTAGTGGCAAAGTCCCTGCTGCCAAAACCTCAGAACAGGCTGCTAGCGCTCATTGCACAGAGTATTTCGCCAAAGGTTAAAACTCAATTGAAGTTTACATCCTCCGACAACGCAACAATTGCCTCGCCGGATCATCCTAAACAGGGTTTTACCGATAGCGAACAGGCGGACCGCGTTGCGGGTTTCTTGCGTAATACAGGATTGACTTACGGATTCTCTGAATTAGTAATCCTGATGGGGCACGGATCTATCAGTCAGAATAATCCGCATCTGGCGGCTTATGATTGCGGCGCTTGCAGCGGCCGCCATGGCGGCCCGAATGCGCGGGTGTTCGCAGCAATGGCCAATCGTCCCGAAATACGTAAACTGTTGGCCGGACGTGGCATCATTATTCCGTCCGATACCTGGTTTATCGGCGCAGAGCACAACACCTGCAATGAAGCCATTAGCTGGTACGATCTATGTGACATTCCGGCGGACCGGCTGGCCAGTTTAAAAAAATTACAACAGGAATTGCGGCATGCCCAGTTCATGTCCGCACATGAACGTTGCCGCCGGCTCGCATCAGCCCCGCGCCAGCCAACGCCAAAAGAAGCCTTGGCTCATATGGAGGAACGCGCCGCTGATTTCTCTCAGTCCAGGCCTGAACTGGGACATGCCACCAATGCTTCAGCGTTGGTGGGGCGAAGGTCGCTGACGCAAGGCGTGTTTTTTGATCGCCGCCTATTTTTAATCTCTTATGATCCAACTCAAGACCCTCAAGGAAAAATACTTGAAGGTATTTTGCTGGCGGTGGGACCAGTGGGTGCGGGCAT
>JBAQEN010000878.1:0-7194 GCA_049286765.1 Methylococcaceae bacterium | reverse complement strand
ATCTTTGATTTATTACCCAAAGCCTTTACCTTTTCACGCAAAATATACGCTTATATCGACCCTAAAGGCGGCTGGTTAATAGTCGATGCGGCTTCGTCAAAAAGTGCCGAGGATTTGCTCAGTTTATTGCGTAAATCCTTAGATTCTTTGCCTGCCGTACCCCTAAACACACTCGAAAAACCCACCACGACCATGACCCAATGGCTGCTTGATAATAAGGCGCCTGACG
Source organism: Methylococcaceae bacterium (assembly GCA_049286765.1). Taxonomy (GTDB): domain Bacteria; phylum Pseudomonadota; class Gammaproteobacteria; order Methylococcales; family Methylomonadaceae; genus JAGXGJ01. The sequence continues at coordinate 6,965 of JBAQEN010000878.1, read as the reverse complement.
ATATTACTATTGAAGACGAATGTGAATTGCGCTCGCCCGAAGAGGCTGGTGGTATTATTCGCTGTAAACGCCATGATTTAGCGCTTCCTGAAATTAAAAACCATCTGGATACCGGTAAAGAAGTAATCAAACTAGCCGTCAGTTGGGCAGACCGCATCTCATTCATTGTCGATGAAAATCTGTCCATTAAACGTCTGCGCTTTCTTGATTTAATTCAGGACCAAATCGCGGATATTGAAGCGGGTGATGAGGCTGCTCAATTTGATGTGGACTTTTCCATCATGTCAGCGGAACTGGCAAACTTCCTGCCACGCCTGATTGAGCTATTCGGCGGTGAAAATAAAACATAAATAAAACGAGAATATCTTGCCGTTTTTTTCTTGCTCTTAGGCAATTCCCAGATTAATACTTCTTCAAACTAATTGGCTTGTAAGAGCGGTTTTAGCCCCGATTTTTGCGGTTAAAGCCACTCTTACAGAAACATAATTATCTTGGTAACCACCTAAATCAATGATAATTTATTTCATCATTGATCTTTTGAATTTTCTATCCAGTTTACTATTGGCATCTTGAGATAATTGAGCTGCCCGATTAGCTGCTGCTTCAGCGGCTTCTGCCTTTGCAGCAGCATCGGCAGCTGTAGTTTGTGCGCTGGCTGCATCAGCTGATGCTTGTTTAACCGAAGAGTCCAAACCATCAACTTGAGACTGTAAATTTTCAACATCTGAAGTTGTTGCGCAACCTACGATCAGACTGGCAGCCAGTGCAATCATTGATAATTTTATTACTTTTTTCATATTATTTTCCTTTAAACAAAGTTATTACCAGAATATTCATTATATACTACACTCAAAAGCCATTGCGGATTTTATATGATTACAATCATCACCATCCTGTCAGCCTGATTATCGATGAGACTATTAAAGAGTTCGATATTTATCCTAAAAAACTAAGGCTCATGGTCATAGACTATCATCACCTTTCTCTGCGTTTCTAAAGCTGAAAAATATATTTTAGGTGTTATCCAAGCGTGATTTCACCATTTCGATAACGTAACCCAACATTTGCAAAGAGTCACAGGGTAATGTTGATTTCCGCAAGCTGAATCAGCTAATTATAATGCTTATCAGGATAGCTCTAATGGCGTTACAGTATCGGATAAGACATAAAAAAAGCCCGGAGGGGGAACCAGCCGGGCTTTTTTGCTCTAAAGCAATGAATGATTTATTTCATCATTGATTTTTTGAACATGTTGTCCAATTTGCTGTTGGTGTCTTGAGCATATTGAGCAGCACGGTTAGCGGCAGATTCTGCTGCTGATGCTTTTGCAGCCGCATCTGCTGCTGCGCTTTGTGCGCTTTGTGCATCAGAAGAAGCTTGTGCAACAGAAGTTTTCAGCCCATCAATTTGTGATTGCAGGTTTTCGATATCCGAATTAGTTGCACAACCAACAACCAAGCTAGCAACCATGGCAATCATTGATAATTTTATTACTTTTTTCATATCATTTTCCTTATTCAAAGTTATTATTACACAAAACAATACTACCGATCTTATTCTAGCATTGTTTATTATATTTTCTAGTATTATTTTATTTTTACGACTGTTCCAGTGTCTATCAATTGGCTTAAATGATCGATCTGAGTGTTAGTCAATGCGATACAACCATGTGTCCAATCAAACGATTTATGAATTCTTGCATCAGCGCGCCCCAAACCATGAATACCGATTTGCCCGCCTAATGGCGTATTTTGTGGCGGTATTTGATGAAACTGGTGAGCAGTAATAATACGGTGGTATGTAAACCGATCAATAATACCCCTCCGTAAAGCTTTTTCCGCGTCTTCCACGGAAGGATAAGTTATCCCAAAAAACTTTCGAAAACTACTCCTTTCCCCAACCCAGCCTATCCTGTAATTCCCAAAAGGCGTGATATTATCGCCCCGATGGCTTTTTAATCCAGCTCCACCCCGTCCGATTGCAATCTCATTCAAGGTTTCTAGCGTTTGCTCACCTTTTTTTACTTCAATTTTGCGCGCCGCGGTATCTACCAACAGCCACACTTCACTATCTGCAAATACTGCAAAAGAAAAAAAACTACAACACAGTAATAAATAAATTCGCAACATATTAAAATCTACACTAGAAAAGCATTTTGGTGTACTTTATCAACCACATTAATTGTCGCACTAAGGATCAAAAATGCAAATAAAAACTATAACAACACAACCTTACAACGATCAGAACCCTGGTACCTCAGGACTTCGAAAAAAAGTTAAAGTATTTCAGCAATCTGGGTACCTGGAAAATTTTGTTCAATCAATTTTTGACTCTTTAGAGGACTTTGCCGGGAAAACCCTCGTTTTAGGTGGAGACGGCAGATATTTTAACAGAGTAGCCATACAAACCATCATTAAAATTGCAGCCGCCAATGGTTTTGGTGAACTTATTATAGGCCAGGGTGGATTATTGTCTACACCTGCTGCCTCAAATATTATAAGAAAGTATAACGCATTTGGAGGACTGATTCTTTCTGCCAGTCATAATCCGGGGGGGCCAGACGAAGATTTTGGCATCAAATATAATGTTAGCAATGGCGGCCCCGCTCCGGAAAAGTACACCGACGCTTTTTACCAGCGCAGCCAAACCATTGACAGCTATAAAACCACTAACATCGAAGATGTGGACCTGGATTGCATAGGGACTCAACAAATCGGTGAACTTAAAGTCACTATTATTGATCCGGTTGCTGATTATGCAGAACTCATGCAATCGATTTTTGATTTTGATTTACTTAAACAAAGTATTAGCTCTGGTTATATCACGCTGCTATTTGATGCTATGAGCGCCATAACCGGACCTTATGCAACAAGAATATTAGTCGATATGCTGGGAGCAGCGCCCGAATCGGTGATTAATGCAGAGCCGTTGGAAGATTTTGGCGGCCATCACCCTGATCCGAATTTAGCACATGCACATGAACTCGCCGAGCGCATGTTCAGTGCTGATGCACCTACGTTTGGCGCGGCTTCTGATGGTGACGGTGATCGCAATATGATTACCGGCAGCAACATTTTTGTAACGCCCAGCGATAGCTTGGCTATTATGGCGGCCAATGCCCGTTTAATTCCGGCATACGCCAAAGGAATCAGCGGCGTTGCCCGCTCCATGCCTACCAGCCAGGCAGTTGACCGCGTCGCGGCAAGCTATAATATTCCCTGTTATGAAACACCAACCGGCTGGAAGTTTTTCGGCAACTTGCTGGATGCCGGGAAAATCACTCTCTGTGGCGAAGAAAGTTTTGGCACCGGTTCCAATCATGTGCGTGAAAAAGACGGTTTATGGGCAGTGTTATTCTGGTTAAATTTAATTGCCAAAAAACGTCAGTCTGTCGCTGATATTGTCCATGAACACTGGGAAAAATTCGGCCGTGATATTTATTGCCGTCACGATTATGAAGCTGTCGACGCTCCTATTGCAAACAGTATTGTCGAGCATTTGCGAAATCAATTGCCGGCATTACCCGGCCAAAGCTTTGGTAAATACGTCGTCAAATATGCGGATGAATTCAGTTATGAAGATCCGATCGACGGTAGTATTAGTAAAAACCAGGGCATACGTATCGGCTTTGAAAACGGCTCGCGGATTGTTTTTCGCTTATCAGGAACGGGTACAGTCGGCGCAACCTTGAGAATCTATATTGAACGATTTGAAGCGGATGCCACCCGGCATGATCAGGATGCTCAAGAAGCATTAGGAGAATTGATTATCCTCGCCGAACAGTTTTGTGAAATCAAAAAACGTACTGGCAGAACAGAACCCGATGTAATCACTTGATTTTACCTGCGAAGAGAGAGACGCGATAAAACGCGTCTCTTTTTTGAAGCCGAGACAAAATATATCACGTTGCTACGATATCTCGATATTATGCGCAATGCCATGCAGCGTACAGATCAAAAACACCCCTGCCGCAATCAATGCAATTTGTTGCAATGAAGTCTTCATATCGGTTTTGGTATGCAATGAAGGTATCAAGTCAGCGACAGCAATATAAATAAAGCTTGAAGCCGCCAAGGCCAGGAAGTACGGAAGACTGTCATGCAAATCTTCCAGGCTGAAGTAAGCCAACACCCCACCCAGCACAGTCGTCAAACTGGCAAGTATATTGTAAAAAAGTGCTTTACCTCGGGAATAGCCGCTATCTAATAAAATAGCAAAATCGCCCACTTCTTGCGGAATTTCGTGCGTTGCAACCGCTAAACTGGTGACTATACCCAATTGCACATCCGTTAAAAACGCAGCAGCAATTAAGACACCATCGACAAAGTTATGAATACTATCACCCAAAATGATCAGAGCACCTGCCGATTTAGAAACACCATGCCGGTGACTGTGCGCATGATCATCTCCATGCTCATCATCGCCGTGCGCTTCACAGTCTCCGTAATGGCAATGCCGCCAGATCAACAGTTTTTCCAGCACAAAAAAACCGAGTATACCCACCAAAATTGTCCCCGATAATGTTTGGAATTGCTCGGGCTTAACTTCTGCGAAGGCTTCAGGAATCAAGCCCCAGAAGGCAACGGCTAATAAAGCGCCAATGGCAAAACTAATTCCATGCGGTAATACTGCATTCCTGTGATGATCCTGCAGTAATAAAAAAACAGCGGCAGCCAATACGCTTAGCACACCACCGACGGCTGTAAAGATGATAATTAATATCAACAAATTCACTACGCTATTCTCTCCATATTAATGTCGCCATGCGCCCTGTTTGAGTATCCCTGCGATAAGAATAAAAACGCTCATTATCAGTAACAGTGCAATTTGAGCCGCCATAAACTTTAGTGATGCCCAAAGAGGACAATTCAGTCCGCGCCATCTGGTAAATATCTGCCAACCACCTGTCGTTACTATGCTTTTTAAAAGCAATTTTGAATTCAGCAGATTTTTCCAGGAAAGCATCACGAACTTCAGCACCGACTTCAAAACAGTCGGCCCCGATTGCAGGCCCTAACCATACCAGTAAATCCCCCCCTAATCCCCCTCTTTTGCAAAGGGGGGAATTAGGGGGGATTTGCATTGCAACTACCGTGTTACTAATCACACCTGCCAATAAGCCCCGCCAACCCGCATGAATTGCCGCTACTTGTGCTCCATCCGTAGAGCAAACCAGTAACGGTAAACAATCAGCAGTCAACACAGCGCATACAACGCCTGATTCATCGGTATAACTGGCATCCGCTTGTTGCAATGAAGCGGATTGTGTCGCCTTCACGACACGATTGCTGTGTATTTGATCCAGCCATATTGGTTCAGAGGGTAAATCGAGCATTTCTCTGATAATCTGCCTGTTTTGCCAGACTCGATCTGCATCATCATCAACATGATTAGCTGGATTAAGGCTGGCGTATATACCTTGACTCACGCCACCCGTACGCAACGTGGTCGCTGCATGAACATTAGCGGGAGCCGGCCAGTCGGGAACCAGCCAGTGTTTATTATTTTTCATTAGCGGCTAAAGCTTCCAATAAACAGGTCATGTCTTCAGGTAAAGGCTGCTCCCATTCACAATATTCATCAGTCACAGGATGCTGCAAGCCCAATTTTGCCGCATGTAATGCCTGCCGCTTAAAGTTGCGCAATTCTTTTGCCAGCTGCTCACTGCAATCAGCCGGCATTTGAAAACGCCCGCCATATACTTGATCACCCAGTAATGGATAACGAATATGAGCCATGTGCACGCGAATTTGATGCGTACGCCCGGTTTCCAACTTAACCCGGATCAGTGTATGCCGGGTAAATCGTTGCACGACACGATAATGCGTGACTGCAAATTTGCCGGATTCTTTCACAGCATAGCGTTTACGATCCGTAGGATGCCTGGCGATAGGTTCATCTACCGTACCACCAGCCGTCATACGCCCACGCGTGATCGCCAAATATTCTCGGGTAATATTTCGATCCTGTAGCTGCTGTGTCAAGCTGTTATGAGCCTGCAATGTTTTTGCTATCATCAATAAGCCGCTGGTTTCTTTATCAAGTCTGTGGACAATACCGGCTCTGGGCAATGTTTCCAGTTTTGAATCATGGTTTAGTAGGGCATTTAACAGCGTGCCATGCCAGTTTCCTACCGCCGGATGTACAACCAGGCCAGCCGGCTTATTGACGATTAATAGACTTTCATCCTCAAAAATAATATCCAGAGGAATTTCTTCGGCTTCAGACATTACCACGACTTCAGCTTCGGCATCCAATATAATTACCTCGCCGCCTTCAAGCTTGTCTTTTGGCTTAAGCGTGGAACCATTGACGTGAACACGCCCGGATTTAACCCAAGTTTGCAGTTTACTGCGTGAATAGTCGGCAAATAATTCGGCCAGCGCCTGATCTAAACGCATACCCGCCATTTCTAATGGCACTTCTTCTGTTAATCTTGTCATAACAAGTTCTTCTGAATAACCCTTTGTTAAGTTATACTCGTCGGATAAATACTGTAGTAGCTAATGATTATTAGCCGTTACCGCGAGAAAACCTCTAATATTACAACGTGTCGTTAGTACTATGCGATTAATTTTAATAAAATTCCTGCTTATTTGCTGCTTAGGCCTGTCGCTCCAAGGCTGTGGAACACTTAAAGAAGTATTCTCCAGCGATTCCAGTTCATCAGATGAAGATGAATATGTCGGCTGGACGGCAGAAAAATTCAGTTCCCAGGCAAAAGCTGCGGTGGATGCGGGCAATTATGAAAAAGCTATCAAACTCTACGAGGCGCTTGAATCACGCTATCCTTTTGGTGAGGACTCAGCACAGACACAGCTCGATATTGCCTATGCCTATTTCAAAAATAATGACCCTGACTCGGCAACCGCTGCCGCCGACCGTTTTATTAAAATGAATCCACGCAACCCCGCCGTTGATTATGCTTACTATTTAAAAGGCCTGATTAATTACAATCGAGGCAT
>JBAQEN010000877.1:0-1953 GCA_049286765.1 Methylococcaceae bacterium | reverse complement strand
TCTAAATCGCTTTCTATGTCTTCAATCTGCGTATTTTGCGCAGCAAGCCTTTTTTCCTTTCTTTCCGCCCATTTTTTCATTACATGGTGTTGCCAGTAATATTGAATGCCAAAATAACCTGCTGCGGAACTTACGATACCCATAATAAAACAACCGATCAGAAAAGGTTGCCAGACATCTCCCAGACTGGATAGTATGTTGCCTACTGAAAATTCAGATTCATCGGCATTTGGTGGTTGATTCAAAAACCAAAGTCCAACTTCATAAGCAAAATAAAACAGCGGCGGCATGGTGATGGGGTTGGTAATCCATACCAGGCCTACGGAAAGAGGCAGATTCGCCCTGTAATAAATTGCTCCCACAGCTGCAACGACCATTTGCATGGGAGTCGGTATCCAGGCGCAAAAAAGACCTACGGCAAAAGCCATAGCAATAGAACGTCGATTTAAATGCCAGAGGTTAGGTTCATGCAGCCTGTCGCCAAGAAACTGAAGGTGCTTGTGTTCCTTAATCACGTCGGGATGAGGGGTGAATTTATGGAGCAGTTTTTGTATACGTTTTTTTGGCATCGTTATTTTTTACTAAAATTATATTCAATTCAGTTTATCAGGTTTTTGTTAGCCTAAAAAATACCAAGGTGCTAAATGGTTGTTTCCGCCCTGTCATTTTTAGCCGGACTATTGCTCGTTCAGCAGTTGCCAGTGTTGCCGGATATCAAATGGCTGATGGTCGGCGGTGTAGTGGCTGGCATTATTGCATGGTTGCATTATTGGCGGTGTCTGTTTTTTGTGATTGGCGTGCTGTGGGCGGTACTGTTTGCAATGAACAGATTGTCAGACCGGCTGCCAGAGCGATTGGAAGGCATGGATGTTCCAGTTAAGGGTTACATCGCCGACTTGCCTGAGCAGGATGAAAAACGTGCCCGTTTTGATTTTATAGTCACTGATGCTGCGCCGGGAATACCCTCTAAATTAAAATTAAACTGGTATTACCCAGAGCGTGAAATCAGGGCTGGTCAGCATTGGTCTTTTGCCGTTAAGTTGAAGCGGGTGCATGGCAATATGAATCCCGGCGGCTTCGATTATGAACGCTGGCTGTTTACAGAAGGTGTGGGCGCGACAGGCTATGTGCGCCCGAATCCGCAACCTGTTTTGCTGGGACGCGATTCGGCCTGGAGCAGCATTGCTGTGTGGCGGCAGAGCATTGCTGACCAGTTAGCTCATACATTGAGCGACAGGCAGAGTCTTGCACTGATAAAGGCACTGACTATTGGTGATGGCAACAGTATCACTCAAGAACAATGGGAGGTTTTTCGTAAAACCGGCACTACCCATCTGGTGGTCATTTCCGGTTCACATATCGGCTTGGTTGCAGGGTTGGTTTATTTTCTGGTGCTGAAATTGTGGGCGTGGACGGGATTGCTCGCCTGGTCACCACAAAAGGTTGCGGCAGTGTCTGCTTTGGCTGTCGGTATCTTTTATTCAGGATTAGCCGGTTTTTCCGTGCCTACCCAGCGCTCTGTGGTCATGCTGTCTATTGTTATGGCCGCCATCGTTCTACAACGTAACAGTCGTCCCTTTAATACCTTGGCCATCGCCATGTTCGCGGTGTTGATGCTGGATCCGTTAGCCGTTTTATCGGCAGGATTTTGGCTTTCATTTCTGGCCGTGAGTCTGATTGTTTACTCCGTTTCCGGGCGCTTAGGCAAGCTGGGGTATTTTTGGGGAACCATAAAAGTAAACTGGGCCACTTCGGTGGGTTTGTCGCCCCTGCTATTGATGTTTTTTCAGCAGGTTTCATTGATAGCGCCACTGGCTAATTTGGTCGCCGTGCCGGTCATCAGTCTTCTGGTTGTGCCGTTGTCACTGCTGGCTGTCATTATAATGTTTATTTCACCGTTGTTGGCGGGTAAGCTGTTCTTTGTGGTTGATTATGCGTTGCAAGGGTTATGGT
>JBAQEN010000876.1:0-6822 GCA_049286765.1 Methylococcaceae bacterium | reverse complement strand
GATAATAGCTTGAGTTTTTTGGTCAATCGCGTAAACAGTGTTAGGAAAAGGTGTGTGGATATAAATAACATCATCAACAACCAGTGGGCCGCCTTCGTGTCCACGTAATACACCTGTAGAAAAAGTCCATGCAGGTTGCAGATTCTTTACGTTATTAACGTTGATTTCATCCAGCTTGCTGTAACGAGTCCCAGCGTAGTCTCCACCCCAAGTCGCCCAGTTAGCTGGATCTTTGGTTAGAGTTTCGACACCACTGTTAGCAGTTGAAATTGCCGGTGCAGCTAAAATTGCCGCTACACTTGAAGCAAGCAGCCAACTTTTTAAAGGCTTCTTCATATTATATTTCTCCTGGTACTTTGTTAATTTGACAAAATACTGATTATGTTTTTAAGACTAATATTAGTTTTTTGGGTGAGTATTATTTTTTTCCGTATGCATGTTAGGAATTTTTCACGCCAAGCGGGTAGATTCAATTATTTTGCCTAAAAAGTCAAATTTTAATAGGTGTAAGTTGGAAGGTTAAAAGCGGGCATCCAAATAGCGGGCTTTTTGAACCCTGTACCTTGAACTTTAACTTGCTAAATAACTTCAATATTATAACCCTTGTTATTCCAACACAAAACCTCTCCGGCGCCCTTTTCCCATGCAGCCAGTACGAAGCGCTGTGCCAGTTGATTGTTGATAGTGAAGTTGTGAATCCCGGGACGGTGGGTATGGCCATGAATTAATCGCAGACACTTATTCTCGCTCATAACCCTGATTACCGTCTCATGATTTACATCCATAATTTCCTGAGATTTTTTGCGTTTATGAAAGTGGCTACGAATACGATACCAGCGAGCCGCCAATAAACGTAATAGCAGCGGCTTGGATAGCACGGCCCGCTGCCATTCCGGCGTATGGGATTTGGTGCGGAATGCCTGATAAGCTTGGTCATCAGTGCAGAGCAAATCACCATGCGTGAGTAAAGTTGGTGTGCCGAATAAATCGATGACGGCATAATCATCGAGTAGTGTAACGCCTGTATCCTGACAGAATTTACGACCTAATAGAAAATCACGGTTACCTTGCTGCAAAAAAACACGTGTACCTGAATCGGTCAGTCGTTTAAGCGCTTTACGGATTTTGTTATTAGGCGGAGTAAAATCGTCATCCCCTATCCAGGCATCGAAAAGATCGCCCAGTATGTAAACAGCTGAAGCGTTTGTCGTTCGATTTTTAAGGAAAGCAAGAAACCGGCGGGTGATTTCTGGCTTTTCCAGTGAAATGTGTAAATCTGAAATAAACAGGATTTCCTGGTTCATCAACAAGGAGGGATGAAATGAAAAGTGTCTGACTTATGCCTATTTAATCACTTCAGCTTTTTCTATTACGATGTCTGTCTTGGGGACATCCTGATGGCCACCACGGTTGCCGGTAGCTTGTTTGGCCATGGCGTCGACAACATCCATGCCTTCAATCACTTCGCCAAATACAGCGTAGCCCCAGCCACTTGATGTCTGGCTGGTATGATTTAAAAATGAATTATCTTTATAATTGATAAAAAATTGGGCAGTGGCGGAATTAGGATCGGAGGTACGAGCCATCGCTAATGTGCCGCGGCTATTAGTCAAGCCATTGTTGGCTTCGTTTTTGATAGGCGCATGAACCGCTTTTTGGTTAAAGCCGGTATCAAAGCCACCGCCTTGTGCCATAAAACCGGGTATGACACGGTGAAAAATAGTGCCGTTGTAAAAGCCTTCATTAACATACTTCAAGAAATTTTCCGATGAAACAGGCGCTTTTTCAGTATTGAGTTGAATGATAATTTCACCCAGTGACGTTGATAATTTTACTTTTGATTGTGTAACAGGCATAGTGTTTTCCTTAGCAAAAGAAAGTGTTGTGGTTAAAAACAGCATCATAGAAAGAACGAGTACACGCATTGATTTTTCCAGACAGGCGATGTAAATAATAAATTCTATGCGTTTTTCTCTTGAAAGAGAAGTATGCACTTGGTAAATTGTGCAGTTTTGTTAATTTACCAGCCTCACCCGCCTGGCCATTAGTTTCGGATGAGAATAGATTTTAGATAGTGTTTAACGGGATCATTTAATAACGCCATGTTGAAAATATATAACACATTGACCCGCAATAAAGAACTTTTCCAGCCACGAGTACAGGGCAAAGTCGGGATGTATGTGTGTGGTATGACCGTTTATGATTATTGTCATATCGGCCATGCCCGCGTCATGGTCGTATTCGATACTGTCGCGCGTTATTTTCGTCATTTGGGCTATGACTTGATTTATGTGCGGAATATTACCGATATTGATGACAAAATTATTCAGCGTGCAAACGAAAACGGCGAAGCCTTTGGTGAATTGACCGAGCGCTTTATTACCGCCATGCATGAGGATGAGCGCGCGCTTTCAGTCTTGCCGCCCGATATTGAACCGAGAGCAACGCAATCCATTGCCGACATAATTGCGATGATTGAAGCTTTAATTGTCAACGGTTTGGCCTATATTGGCAGCAATGGCGATGTATTTTATGCGGTAACAAAATTTAAAAATTACGGGCAATTATCCGGCAAGAATCTGGACGATTTACAGGCCGGTGAGCGCGTTGATGTTGATATGGCAAAGCACAATCCACTGGATTTTGTATTATGGAAAATGGCAAAAGCCAATGAACCCGCATGGCAATCGCCTTGGGGTTTGGGCCGCCCCGGCTGGCATATCGAATGTTCAGCCATGTCCACCTGTTGTCTCGGCAATCATTTTGATATACATGGCGGCGGCATGGATTTGCAGTTTCCGCACCATGAAAATGAAATTGCCCAATCAGAAGGTGCGACCGGTGAGAAATTTGTTAATTTGTGGATGCATAATGGTTTTGTGCGGGTTAATGAAGAAAAAATGTCCAAGTCCTTGGGTAATTTCTTTACCGTGCGTGAAGTGTTACAACGCTATCGAGGAGAAATAATACGTTTTTTTATCCTGTCCAGCCATTACCGTAGCCCGCTGAATTATTCCGATGAGCAGCTGAATGATGCAAAAGCGGCTTTGGATCGGCTATACACAGCTCTGCGGGGGGTGGAAACTGTAGCCGAGACGGAGGTCGAAGATGCATATAAAACCCGGTTTGAACAGGCGATGGATGATGATTTCAATACGCCGGTTGCATTGTCAGTCTTATTTGATTTGGCCAGAGAACTAAATAAAACCAAGGAAGCTGATCAGGAGAAAGCTTGTTCGTTGGCGGCTACGCTGAAATATTTAGGCGGCTTGCTGGGAATATTGCAAAATTATCCCGATGGTTGGCTGAAAGGTAATGTTATGCTTATTATTGACAATCTTATGCAGACGACTCATGTTGAATCCATAGAGTTAATAGTAGGGGACGGTATCTCTGAAGAAAAAATCGAACAACAAATACAAGAACGTCTGGATGCCAAAAAAGCTAAAGATTGGACAACCGCCGATAAAATTCGCGATGAACTAAAAGAGCAAGGCGTGATCCTGGAAGATGCGCCAAATGGCACAACCAGTTGGCGGCGCGAATAGTTTTCTGAAGCAGGCTCACAAAAGTCTGTAGGCCTGGTTACGACTGAATGGACAGCTCTATATTGCTCATGCAATATCTGCATACGCCACATCCATGTGGTAAATGCAGGAGCAATTGCCAAGCCTAGCGTAACCAGACAAATGCAGCGCAATATCGAACTTCTCTACGCCCGTCGGCCGACCTGTAATCCATAACAAAGAAATTACCCAATGAGCGAAATTAAAGATAAATCAATCCAAATCTTTCTTAACGAATTAGCCAGTAAATCAGCGACACCAGGCGGCGGTAGTGTGGCTGCGCTAATGGGTGCACAATCTGCCGCATTGACCAGTATGGTATGTAATTTGACCATAGGTAAACCCAGGTACGCCGAAGTTGAAATTGAAATGCAAAGCTTACTGCAAAAGTCAGAAGCATTACGTGAAACCCTGACAGGCTTGATTAAAGCGGATGTTGATGTATTTAATCGCTTAATGGCCGCTTACGGCTTGCCTAAAGAAACAGACGAAGAAAAAGCAGTGCGTGCGGAGACAATCCAAGCAATATTAAAAGAAGCCACCGAAGTACCTTTAGCTTGTGCCCGGGCTTGTGCAGAAGCGATTAAGTTAAGCCGGATTGCTGCAAATAAAGGCAATCTTGGCGTAATCAGCGACGCCGGAGCAGCGGTAATGGCCGCTTACGGCGGTTTAAAAACGGCTGCGTTAAATGTTTATATCAATACTAACGGCCTTAAAGACAAAACCTTTGCTGAAGCAAAAGTGGCTGAATTAGAAGCCATTCTGAAAGGTGTTGATGCTATTGCAGAAGAGATTTACCAGATGGTTAAAACCAAGCTCTAATAGCGCAGCTGTTTTATTGTCACATGTGATATGCATAAAAATTATTTAAACACATGAGCTATCATTAAAACCCCTGCTGACTGCCTTTGATAGGTTTAAGGCAAATGGCGGGCGTGTTGAATTTATTCACTTTTCCAGCTTGTGGGAGCCTGTCGAACCCAGCGTATCAATGAAATTGCCGGCCGATGGATGGGGGTAGGAAATATCCTCAGGTTTTCAGCAGACGCTGTTTATCTTTGTCCTCGGCAGGATTGAGTGATATGACACATTTTGATAGGGGATTTACCGCATAATAAATGGAAAAAATTTACTTGTCAGTCCAAGAATGCCGTTAATTTACTGACTTTCTCTCAAGCAAATCTAATAGACTAAGCAATCATCTTGCCAAATATGGCGGCATATGGTCGCGCGGCAATATGACACATTTTCAAAGGTCTGATAAATCTTTAGACTTTACCCAACTTTTGTTGATGCGCCATGCAGCAAAGTTGCCCTCCCTTTTCCTCTCGATATGCGGGCGTTCAGTTTCAGGCCCGCATTTTTTTAAACCGAGGTTACAATGAACCTTAAGATTTCATCGAAAGCTTTTAGCCAGCTGACCCATAATGAACCCAGCAAGAAAAGCGCTATTCATCAAGCAGGACATGCGGTAGCGATTTATATTGGCAACAGACAAAAGCAACTTCCGCCGTTTTTTTTTCAGATTTATATTAAAGAGCTGAGCAGTGATTTTCAGTTGTCTCGGTCCTTATGCCTTTTAAATGATAAATGTACTGTAAAATTTGATGACGATCGTTTGCTTCATGCTTTGCCGTTTTCGATTGAAAAGGCGTCAACAGATAATTTTTCAGAACCGAAGCAAGTTGATGAGTGCGCTTTTGAAACTGATGTTATCAATTTACTGGCTGGGCCCTTGGCAGAGGCAAAATACGTTGCCATGCGTGACGGTGAACTGATTAATCCACGCTTAGTGAATTTGAATGCTCTGCATAATTATGGCGGCACATCTGAGCTTGAGATTGTCGGCAAATATCTGGAATATTTTATTCCCGAAGAGACTGAGCGGGAAAAGAAAATTTCCGACCTGTTTTTACAGGCATTCAGTTTTATCAATGACAGGTCGAACTGGCTCGCCATAACAGCTCTGGCGTATTATATTTTAGCCGGACGTAAAAAAAGTATTGAATGTGAAGAAGTTCTGCCGTATTTGATACCCTCGTGTGCCAGTTCCTGATTAGCTGGTTTTTGTCCATTTCCATAGAATAAGGCCAATTCGCTCTCGGCGCCCAGACCACTGGAGCCTATAAGCCGCACAAGCAAAACCACGTTATTGATTCACAGTAAAGCTATAACTTTAATTTTTAGCATTTAATCCCGAGAATCAATATATCTCTATTTACGCTGTAGCCGTAGGGAATTCAGGACGACTGAAATAGAGCTAAAAGCCATGGCCGCTGATGCGATCATCGGGTTGAGTTTACCCAGCGCCGCTACCGGTATTGCAACCGTGTTGTAACCCAGCGCCCAGAACAGGTTTTGCTTGATGATGCTTAACGTAGCGGCGCTCAATTCCATGACGTCGGCGATTTTGCTGATATCGCCGCTGACCAGGGTAAGATCAGCCGTTTCGATGGCGACATCGGCGCCTGTTCCGATCGCAAAACTGACATCTGCCGCTGCCAGGGCGGGTGCATCATTAATACCGTCGCCAATCATGCCTACTTTATTACCCTGAACTTGCAATTCGTGGACAATTTCGAGTTTCCTTTCCGGCTTGGCATGCGCAATAACGGCATCAATGCCTACTTGCATGGCAATATAACGTGCCGTTTGTTCGGTATCACCGGTAACTATCAGGGGCTTGATTCCGAGCTTGCGCAGCCGTTCGATAGCTTTGCCGGCGTTTGCTCTTGGCCGGTCGGCGATGCCGAACAGGGCGGACATTATGCCATCCACGCCAACATAAACAGGAGTCTTGCCCTGTTCGGCCAGGGTTAAGGCGCGCTGTACGAAGGCATTGACATCAACCCCTGACTGTTCAAGCCAGGCGCGGTTACCAATGAGAATCTCGTGGCCGTCCACGCGAGCGATAATGCCGTGACCCGGAACATTGTTGAATTCATCGGTCTCGACGGGGCTTATATTACGATCCAGGGCATAAGCGACAATCGTTTTCGCGAGAAAATGCTCGGAACCGACTTCTGCGGCGGCGGCCAATGCCAATATCCGCCCCTCGCTTTCTCCGGAAAAGCTAATAAAATCTGTGACACGGGGTTTGCCCTCGGTAATAGTTCCCGTTTTATCGAATACAATCGTCGTCAACTTTGAGGCCATTTCCAGGCTGGCTCCATTGCGGATATAAATGCCGTGCCGCGCAGACTGTCCGGTGCCCACCATAATAGCCATCGGCGTTGCCAATCCAAGTGAACAGGGG
>JBAQEN010000875.1:0-7889 GCA_049286765.1 Methylococcaceae bacterium | reverse complement strand
TTAGCACGGGTTTCGTCTATGGTTATATGCAAAAAGACAATCTTAAGATCGGCTCCAATGGTGAGGATCCCAATCATTTTATCCATAGCAACCCAGCTCAGCCGAGAGGGCCGAAAGAAATACAGGTCATGCAACAATCCCTGACCTTCAATTACTCACCGACTGATAACCTCGCGCTGTTCATGAACGTGCCCTGGTTCGAAAAAAGGTTGACTACCCTGACGCAGACGCAACCACCACGGGTGCCAGGACAGCCAATTAGGGCAGGAACATTCGGACAAACAGTCGATAACGAGAATGGACTGGGTGACATTAGCATTGAAGGACGTTACAACTTTTGGCGCAGCACCCGCTGGGATAAGTTCGCTACAGTTTTGCTTGGCACCACTTTGCCCACCGGCCATTTTTCCGGAGTACGTGGAGCGGATGGCGCTCTCCAGGCGCCGGGACTGCAACTGGGCAAAGGTACCGCGACCTTCACGGGCGGCGTGCTTTACTCTCAGCGCTGGAAAGATTTCTGGTTGCACACCTCGGCTCTTTATACCGTCAATCCTGAAAATGACGAAGCCTTTGCATTTGGTGACGTTGTTACGGGTGGCGTGGCCTTGCACTATACGCCGAACTACGACTGGATGATCGGTGTTGAAATGGATGCCAGCTATTCATGGAAAAATCAGGATCGGGGTTTTGATGTTGGCAACAGCGGTGGCACCGTCTCCAATCTGGCGTTCGTTTCCGACTACCGGTTTCTCAATGCTCTGGGCGGAAATTTTAAGTTGCGGGGATCGGTCGGATTACCGATTTACGAGGATTTAAACTCCCAGAAGCGGGCGAGTGCCAGAGGACAGTTCGAGCAGGTTCAACTGGGTGACGGCTTCTTCGCTAATCTCTCCGTTATTTGGACTTTCCGGGCTGCTCCGGATTATTAATTCGTTCCTTAAAAACCGGTTCGCCTGTGTTGTGCAGGCAGGCGAACCTGATAGTCTGTCTTTTTAAGGGATGGAATTATAAATCAGTTGATATTTAATACATCAATGAACTTCCCAAAAATCTATAGTCTGATTTTTGATTTTCAAGGCATCTTTGGAGGGTTTGCTGTTGGCTAAGCTTTCAATTTTAAAATTCCTGTCTTTTCTGACCCTCTGCTTCGCTGGTCTGGCATTCGCCGTTGATTCAGCGGATCTTTTGCCGCCTGATCAGGCTTTTCAATTCACAGCCAGGGTGAACAAGGCGGACAGGCTTTCACTATCCTGGGATATTGCCGACGGCTATTACCTGTATCGTCATAAATTTAACTTTGCCTCTCTGACTCCCGGTATAACACTAGCAGAACAGTCCTTCCCCGCCAGTCAGTCCAAACACGATGCTTTTTTCGGGAATGTGGAAATTTTCAGGGATCAGCTTGAGGTGGAAATCCCTCTTCAGCGTCAGGATACAAAACTTGATAAGCTGATGTTAGACGTGACTTTCCAGGGCTGTGCTGATGCAGGCGTTTGTTATATGCCTATCCAGAAAACTGTTTCTGTCGATTTGTCAGACGACAGTTTCAACTGGTGGGGCACGACTTCTACGCCAGACCAAGCTGCACCATTTACTTCCGAGCAAGATCGTATTGCCGGCTCATTAAAAACCGGTTCTGTCTGGTTCATTGCACTGAGCTTTCTTGGTTTCGGGCTAATGCTGGCGTTTACGCCGTGTATTTTCCCGATGTTGCCGATTATTTCCGGTATCGTTGCCGGTCAGGGCCCAAACCTGAACGCGCGCAGGGCCTTTTGGCTATCACTGAGTTATGTGCTCGCTTCCGCACTGACATATACGGTTTTCGGCGTCCTCGCAGGACTTTTCGGCAGTAATCTTCAGGCATTATTTCAGGAGCCCTGGGTGATCATGGCTTTTAGCGGAGTCTTTGTGCTTTTGGCTTTATCCATGTTCGGTAGTTTCCGGCTTCAAATGCCCTCATTCATACAAACTAAAGTCGCGGCGTTCAGTTCCAGACAGAAGGGCGGGAGTTTATTGGGGGCTGTGGCGATGGGCATGTTTTCAGCTTTGGCAATTGGGCCTTGCGTTACAGCTCCGTTGACCGGCGCTTTGATTTATATCGGTCAAACCGGTAACGCCTATTTGGGGGGAATGGCGCTGTTTGCTTTAGGTCTGGGCATGGGAATTCCGCTGATCATCGCCGGCACCTATGCCGGTAAGTTGCTGCCCAGGGCAGGCGCCTGGATGAATACCACCAAAATCATTTTTGGTATTGGGCTTTTGGCCGTTGCGGTGTGGCTATTAAGCCGCATTCTCCCGCCGGTGGCTACCTTGGCTCTATGGTCGCTGCTGGTGATATTTCCCGGAATACTATTGCTATGGAAAAAACGTTGGCAGGGCGCAGGACTGCTTGCGGCGGCTTATGGAATTTTTTTGTGGGTGGGAGTTTCTACTAACCAGCCGGACTCGTTGCGTCCTTTTCTATGCAGTGTGGCAGTCGCTTGCAAGGAACAACCAGCGCTTACGCTCAAGTTTAAAAAAATCGGAACCGTGGCGGAATTACAGCAAAATCTGGCTGATGCTCATGCGAAAAATCAATGGGTCATGCTTGATTTTTATGCTGACTGGTGTCCCTCGTGCCAGGAAATGGCGCTTTATACCTTTGCAGATCCCAAGGTGAGAGAGGCTTTAGCGCAGGTAGCGCTGGTACAGGCGGATGTGACACAAAATTCTGCTGCTGATCGGGCCTTGTTAAAACAATTTAATCTGATCGGCCCGCCCGCGATTCTTTTCTTCGGCCCGGATCAAAAGGAGCGAAGTGCTTACCGCATTGTCGGTTATCTGAAGGCCGATAAATTTCTGGACATCATTAACCAGGTTCTTAATACGCCGGTTTCTTAAATTTTTCACGCGGGCAGATAATGCAATAAAGCGGGAATTGTCAAGGTTATTGGTATAGTTGCAGCAAAGGAATAAAGAATTATGGTGCCTAAACGTATTTTAATTGTCGGCGGCGTTGCCGGGGGAGCGACCTGTGCGGCTCGAATCCGGCGCTTATGCGAAGAATGCGAAATCATTATTTTTGAGATGGGTTCATACGTTTCTTTTGCTAATTGCGGATTGCCTTACTTTATCGGGGATGTCATTGTTGAAGAAGAAAAATTGCTGGTGGCAACGCCTGAACTGTTCAAAAATCGTTTTAATATCCAGGTTTGCACCGATACCGAAGTGCTGTCGATTGATAAAGCCAACAAAACACTGGAAGTGCGGGATCTGGCGACCGGTCAGAATCGAGTCGAACGCTATGATGCTTTGGTGTTATCGACGGGAGCTTCGGCGGTTTGGCCCGATATCGACGGCATCAACCTTCCGGGTATTTATGCCTTGAGAACCATTTCCGATAGCCGTCAGATTCGCGCGGCCCTCGAAAATATGACGCGCGCTGTAGTGATGGGAGCGGGCTATCTGGGACTGGAACTGGCCGAAAATTTGAGTAAACGCGGGGTAAAGGTAACCGTGTTACAGTCATCCAATCAGGTCATGCCGGCATTGGATCAGGAAATGGCGGCTTTTGTTGCAAAGCATCTGGAACAACACGGAATTGATTGCCGGTTGAACAGCAACGTTTCTTCTTTTCAACAAAATCCTGATCAAACCCTGAGCGTTAATCTGGCTTCAGGACAGAAAATAACAAGCGAAGCGGTGATGATCTCTATCGGCGTGAAGCCGCGAGCACAATTGGCGGCACACGCAGGTCTGGAACTGGGGCGGCATGGCGGTATACGGGTTAATGAAACCATGCAAACCAGCGATCCTGATATTTGGGCTGTTGGCGATGTTGTTGAAGTCCGTAATTATATTACCAATGAATGGCACAGTTGGCCATTGGCCGGACCGGCTAACCGGCAGAGCCGCCTTGCCGCAGCCCATATTGTGGGTAAAGATGTGGCTGGGGAAACCGGGTTAATGTCTTATCGAGGGGTTCAGGGGACTTCGGTTTGCGGACTTTTCGGGTTAACGGTGGCAACAACCGGTGTTAACGAAAAGGCATTGAAAGCGGCGGATTTTACTCATTACGAAAAAGTCTATCTGCACCCGGGTAATCATGTCGGTTATTATCCCGGCGCAAAACCCATCCATATAAAATTGCTCTATGATACCCGGAATGGCAAGGTGCTGGGCGCGCAGGCATTGGGCGAGTCAGGCGTAGCCCGGCGAATTGATGTGATTTCCGCATTCATACAGATGGGCGCTACCGTCTATGACCTCGAAGAAGCGGAACTCTGTTATGCGCCGCAGTTCGGCGCTACCAAGGATCCTGTCAATCTGGCAGGGATGATAGCCGCCAATCATTTACGCGATGATCATCCGCTGGCAAGTTGGGAAGAATTACTGGACACGCATGTCCGGGTTGCCGAAAATCACGATGAAGCCCGACAATTGCTTGCGCTGATTCTGGATGATCCGTTTGCACAGGCGCAAATTGTCGATGTACGGTCGGCCGCCGAGTTTCACCAAAAACACATTCCCCAGGCGGTTAATATTCCCCTGGACTTGTTGCGTGACCGTTTGCAGGAATTATCACGGGAACGTGAAATCTGGGTAGTCTGCGGTGTTGGGCAAAGGGCTTATAATGCTACCCGAATCCTGCAACAGAACGGTTTCCGCGTCAAAAACCTGTCCGGCGGCATGCAAACTTTTGCTGCTTACGAGGGTTTGCAGGAATTCACGGGCAAGACAAATTTTGAATCTTGACTGATGCTTGCAGTGCTTACGCAGTAACGCGGGTTGGTCTGTGTGCCAAAAAGTACCGCAAAAACCGGATGACCTGGATCAGGGTCCAGCCAGGAAAAATACCTACAAGATGATGACGATATATCAAGCTGCTGACTTTAAACATTTCACCCTCGTGCACCACACAAAACGTCGCGTTCGTATTATCGCACCGAGTTTATGCAAGGATCAGGAGCGCGCTTATGTACTGGAAATATTGTTATGTAAACGAGAGGGCATTGAAGCCGTAAAAATCGTTCCGGCAATCGCTTCGGTAACCGTTCATTTTGACCCGGAATCTCTGCCTGCTGTCAATCTGTTGCATCTTTTGGAAGCAGTCATTGGCAACATTGGCCTGAAGCCG
The DNA here is from genome assembly GCA_049286765.1 of Methylococcaceae bacterium. GTDB lineage: Bacteria > Pseudomonadota > Gammaproteobacteria > Methylococcales > Methylomonadaceae > JAGXGJ01. The sequence goes on along the minus strand of JBAQEN010000875.1, from coordinate 2,773 downwards.
CGCCAGACCATTAACGCCATCAAGTATAAAAACACCCGCCCCAGCGAAGTATTACAGGATTTTGTTATCGGGATTGGCGGAATGAGCTGTGCGTCCTGTGCCCTGTTTCTGGAAATGGTGTTGCAGCGTGAACCCGATATCACTAAAGCGGCTGTCAATTATCTGTCGGAAACGGCTCGAGTTAAAGGTTATCTCTCTAAAGAAATGCTTTTTAAAATTATTTCAGCAAATGGCTACCAGGCTTTTTCAATCGATTCGCTGACTGAACGAAAATTGCTGTTCGAACTGGAAGGCAAACATTTGATTATGGCAAAAAAACAATTGATATCGTTAGGTTTGCTGAGCTTGCCGGTGACGCTACTGAGCCTCTTGAGATCAAGATCGCGTTTTCTATTGCTGTTACAGGCATTATTTGCTACGCCCGTTGTTTTTTGGGAAGGCCGGGGCATTTTTAAAAAAGCGCTAAATCAGGCGAAACAAGGTTCTGCCAATACCGATAGCTTGATTGCGCTGGGAGTTGGCGCGGCATACAGTTACAGTCTTGTGGCATTATTTCGCAGCTCTCGCCATCTTTACTTTAATGCGGCTACCGGCATCATTGATTTTGTTCTGTTAGGCCGGTATCTGGAGGAATTGGCAAAAAGAAAAGTTGTCAATGACATCCATAAGCTGGTGAGCCTGCAACCCCAGGAAGCGACGCTGTTACGTAATGACGAAGAAATTAAAATCAGCGCCGATAAAATCGCGGTAGATGATATTTTGCTGATTCGTCCCGGTGAAAAAATTCCTGCTGACGGCGTGGTGATTAAAGGGCTTTCCAGCGTTGATGAGTCCATGATAACCGGCTCCAGCACACCCGGCATAAAGGAGTCCGGGCATAAAGTATATGACGGTTGCATCAATGGGAGTGGCGTTTTGCATATCCGCGCCACAGCGACGGGCAAGGATACCGTTCTATCCGGGTTGATACACATGGTCGATCAGGCACAGGCTTCCAAATTGCAGATTCAAAAAACGGTTGATGCCTTGTCGTCGGTGTTTGTGCCATCGGTCATCGTGTTATCGGGCATGACCTTTGGCGGATGGCTGCTGGCGGGAGAACGCATTGCGCATGCGCTAGCCAATGCCATTGCCGTGCTGCTGATTTCCTGCCCCTGTGCGCTGGGTTTGGCGACACCGGCAGCAACCATGGTCGGTACAGGGCGGGCTGCACGGCGCGGTATTTATATTCGTAATGGCGAAGCGCTGGAGACGGCGGCCACCATCGATATTGTTATTTTTGATAAAACCGGCACCCTTACCGAAGGCAAAGCCAACGTTACCGACTTGTTCAATGTCTCTCATCTGGATGATGAAAGTATTATTCAATTAGCGGCATCTGCAGAATTCAATTCAGAACACTTTCTTGCTCAAGCGCTTGTTCAGTATGCCAAGGTAAGGGATATTAGCCGCTTGGAGTCTTCCCGTTTCCATAGCATTCCTGATCAGGGCATCCGCGCCAGCGTTGGCCAGTATGAATTATTGCTGGGTAATGAATCCTGGCTCCAAGGGCAACAAATTGATTTGACGGCGTTAAAAGCAACGGCGAAGCATCTGGCGAAACAGGGAAAAACACTGATTTATCTGGCTATTGATCATCAGGCGGCGGCATTATTTGCGGTGACTGATCAAGTCAGGCCCAATGCCCGGCTGGGTATCAAGCAGTTGCATGAGAGTCACATCGAAACGATGATGGTGACCGGAGATACCGGGGAAGCAGCCTGGCCTGTTGCCGAACAGGTGGGCATAAAAACAGTGATAGCCCAATCGAATCCGGTGAAAAAACTGGAGATTATTCGAAGCTTGCAAAAACAGGGGCGCCATGTCGCCATGATAGGCGATGGCATTAATGATGCCCCCGCGCTGGCAGCAGCGAACCTCAGTATGGCGATTGACAAGGGTACCGGTATTGCAATTCACGCGGCGGATTTGGTCCTGGTCAATGGCGATATAGGCAAAGTCGTCGAAGCGATCGCATTGAGTAACCAGACGTTGGGCATTATTAAACAAAATCTGTTTTGGGCCTTCGGCTATAACGCCGTCGCCATTCCCTTCGCCGTGGCCGGAAAACTGAATCCGACGATAGCATCAGCGGCTATGGCGCTTAGTTCCGTCTCGGTGATCATCAATTCATTACGGTTAAACCGGTCATCCTGAAAACCGCTCAACACGAACGGTTTTTTCAAACAGCTATCAATCTGAAATAAATTGACCGTATTCTAGTTCAGGATTTTTGTAAACCTCGCTTCATAATCTTCTTTGGACAATACGCCGCTGATACCTTCGCGCTGGTGAGCCTGGTCGAAAAAATAGGTTCTGGGTAGCTCGCCATACCAATCAGGATCAAGTTCAAATTGCAGTTTCTGTGTGTTTTCATCGGCATAAACCCAGTTTTCAATGCCGGATAATTGACTGTTTTCCAGGATGGTCTGGATTTGACCGGCTTCAGATAGGTCATCCGTGCCCAGTATGATCATTTTAAGTTCAGGCCTTTTTTTTGGATGCTGCTTAATAATGCCATGTCTTTCAGGCAGGAAAAACAGGTTATCGACCACACGACCAGCATGAACGGCTGGTTAGCGTTGCTTGCCAGTATCTGCTGATAACTCCCGCAGGTGAATTTCTTTAATATCGGCTGCCCGGCTTGCGCCGGGTTGTTTACCAACGCTAATAAAATAACAACTACGCTTAAAAACGGTTTTTTGAGTGGCATGATTAAATCTCTATAAAGTAG
>JBAQEN010000874.1:0-2122 GCA_049286765.1 Methylococcaceae bacterium | reverse complement strand
GTTTACCGGCGCCGGCATTGCTGACTGGCTGCTGTCAGAAAGCGCCAGGTACGCTGATTTATGGATTGCCGTCAGTTCCTTACTAAGTTTTTTATTTTCGCTGTGGTTAATCAACAAAGCGCAAAGTCTGCTGATACTGAACTATTACGTGCGGCCTGTCGTAGTAAGGAAAGTTTAACCCAGCGTGCCGCTATGAATGTTTGGGCCATTAATAAAGATACTCCGCTTAAGCTGCTGTTATTGGAACTGGTGCATCGTTACGGAGAAAATACGCTGGCGTTAAATAATCGGGAACAGCACTACAAGGCCATCGAACTATGCACGTTTAACGACCCTGGCCTTTCCGCCTATATCTATACCTTTGGTCAGTCCACGGGACGTTATGGCATAGACCTGAGATACCCTATTTCCGCACATAATATTGTCGGCGAAAATGAAAACCTGACGTTAGACCAAATTATAGAGACACTCTCTATTCATCTTTTTTCCTAAATCCTGCTTCACCATGAACTCAGAACAACTAACCCAATGCCGCTATTTCGTAAGTTATAGCGGCGTCAAACTCCCGTTAAAGCTCGTAAACGAAATTACAGAAGTCAGTTTAAATAATCGAAACACTTATTATCGGGGATATTTTGATGCCACGGATAGAATGCTGCTTTGCCAGAAAATTGTTTATGGCGAGGTTGAATCTGAACATCGATACCAATATCACAATAATGGTATTTTAAAATATGCGCAAATAACAGAGGATGATGAATTGCGTGAGATTTATTTTAATGAGTTTGGCCAAATGGTTACCGGGACTTTATAGGTAATGTTTAAAATCGATCCTGCCGTTTTATGTAATCGTTTGGGCAGCGTACTCGCAATCCCAATTGGCGCTATTGATATTCGCACTTTATTACGCCCGGCAATATAAAAACATAAATTTTCACCATCTTTAAAACAACTGGGTTAGCTGGCCTTTTGATAACTGTATTGGTAAACATATCTACCATAATTTCCGTATCCGTAAATGGAAGATGCTTCAGGTACATCATTAAACACAAAACCTTTTAATTGCACCCCACCTTGAGTGAGACGTTTAGTGCTTTGTTCCAACTCACGCATTGGATGTTGACCCGCCCTAACAACCATTAATGTCACACTGGACAAACGCCCAATAATTGCTGAATCAGTTACGGCTAATATGGGTGGCGAATCAATAATCACATGATCATAATGCTTGCTGATATTTGCCAATAATAAACTGAATCTTTCATGCATTAATAATTCCGATGGATTAGGCGGAATTGCCCCGGTAGCGATAAAATCAAAGTTAGCCATTGGTATCTTATGAATCGCTGCATCCAGCGATATATTATTTGATATCAGTTCGGATAACCCTTGTTCTCTGCTGACGCCCAACGTTTTATTAATAAAACCTTTGCGTAGATCGCCATCAATCAACAATATTTTTTTTCCTGCATCCGCCAATACAGTAGCGAGATTAATCGAAACAAAGGATTTACCTACAGCTGGGCTCGGGCCGGTGATCATGATAATATTGTTCTGCGCTTCCAGAAAAGCAAAATGCAACGTAGTGCGTAAGCTGCGCAAACTTTCTATAGCAAGGTCATCTTTATATTCCAGCGCCAGTATCGAAAGTTCATTACTTTCTAGTTTGGTGTTTTTTCTTTGCCTGATACTCATTTTTTCCTGCTGCTTACTGTGTGGAATGGTTGCATAGACAGGAATATTAAGCTGCTTCTCAATCAAATCAGGGTTTTCCACTCCTCGGTACATCATTTTTCGTATAAATGCCAAAACAACGCCAAAAATTAACCCAAGGAAAAATGAAAACACTGCATACAGCTTCTTTTGGGGTTTTATAGGCTTGGTAGGCAACTCCGCATAATCGACAACTCTCACATTTCCCACTGTGCCAGCTTTTGAGACACGCAGAGTCTGAGCATTGTTGATCAGAGTGTTATAGAGTTCAGTATTGACTTTTACATCAGCAGACAAGCCTAGAATAACTTGTTGGGTTTCCGGCAAAACTTGAATTTTTTTCTGGTTAGAATCGATTTGTTGCTGCAGTCTTGCAATTTGTTTTTCGATTGCGACGACGGAGGGATGC
>JBAQEN010000873.1:0-1852 GCA_049286765.1 Methylococcaceae bacterium | reverse complement strand
CCCCTGTTCAGCGCCCAGATATCGTGATCAGACCAGTCGGCAACCATCGCCTTTAATTCCGGCGTATTAAAGAAATGTTCGCGCACATAAGCGCCATCCTTGGCTTTAAAGGTTTGATAATCACCATCGACACACGCCATCATTCGGGCTGCCAGTAAGCCATCCTTATCACGAGCCAACAAGGGGTCCCAGCTATGCCCCCAAACCAGTTTGATAACGTTCCAGCCAGCACCGCGAAATTCACTTTCCAGTTCCTGAATAATTTTGCCATTACCACGTACAGGGCCATCCAGACGTTGCAGGTTGCAATTAACCACAAAAATGAGGTTATCCAGTTTTTCACGTCCAGCCAGACCGATTGCACCCAATGATTCAGGCTCATCGGTTTCGCCATCACCCAGAAAACTCCAGACTTTACGTTCCGAGTTATCAGCAAATCCACGATCCTGCAAATAACGCATGAAACGCGCCTGATAAATCGCCATAATCGGGCCGAGCCCCATTGAAACCGTCGGGAACTGCCAGAAGTCCTGCATCAACCAGGGGTGTGGATAAGAGGACAAACCATTGCCATTGACTTCCTGGCGAAAGTTATCCATCTGCTCTTGAGTAAATCTTCCCAGCAAAAACGCACGCGCATAATCGCCCGGCGTCAGGTGGCCTTGTGTAAAAATCAAATCGCCGTCATGTTGCTCAGAAGGCGCATGCCAAAAATGGTTATAACCGACATCGTAAAGAGTCGCTGCTGAGGCAAAACTGGCAATATGCCCGCCGACATTGGTATGCTTATTCGCCCTTAATACCATCATCATGGCATTCCAGCGCACATACGAACGGATTTTTTGTTCTATCGTCGCATCGCCAGGGAACTGGGCTTGCCGGGCAACGGGAATAGTATTGAGATAGGCGGTATTGGCGCTAAAAGGGATATCAAATCCTGAATGCCGGGTTACAGCAACCAGCTGTTCAATCAGAAAATGAGCGCGTTCACTGCCATCCTGTTCTAATACCGATTGCAGTGCTTCAATCCACTCTTTGGTCTCTGCCGGATCAATGTCATTCTTTCCGGTAATCTCTGAAATCAAGCTGTTGTTCATGTGTGATCCTGTTGGGACGGGTTGTGCATGGCTTAAAAAACTATTTTACTAAGAAATTCAATTCAGTCATTTTGACCCGATATTGGCTCAGTTTGCAAAATCACCTAAGAAACTGCAACAATCAGGTGGGACCTAATGCTCTGATAAAAATGCATAGTATATACAATTGAAGGGCGGCAATGCACCCGTTTTAGTAACCGGGGTACTGAGTTCAGAATTTGATTCAGCCTCAATGTCAGCAATATTGCTTGTAACGCATTGGTAAAACAACGTTTATGTTATTTGAATGTGCTTCAGAACAAAACACACAGTGATTATTAGGCGCTTCTGAAATTTTTGTCTTGAGTCCAACACTTGAATTGGACGTACAATGTTGCTGCACAAAGTAAATGTTGGACTCCGCCGTCGTTTATCTTCTTATCGGCAAAGAGCGTTTAGGATTAGGGTAATTCAACTGAGAGACCTTCTGCAAGGGTTTTATAGAAGGCTTGAGGGAACTCCGTTTGCATGGATTTAGATAGGCACTTCGAAAAAGCTGTAGAAAGTCGAATTACTTCACGATAACCTGATCGCATGCTACCAGGTTAAGTGGAACAATGAGCTAAGTGAACCCAGAAAAGAACAATTCTCCAAAATCAAGCTTGAGCTTTTCTATCAGACAAGATAATATTGATTCAATACTACTTGGAGTCCATAAGAATGAAAACAACAAAAAAGCTACTGTCCAAATCCGTTATTGCCGGTTTAGCCACTGT
>JBAQEN010000872.1:0-2110 GCA_049286765.1 Methylococcaceae bacterium | reverse complement strand
CTAATAGCCAGAGCAAACCCGCCTAACAGGGCTTGCTCAGGCGTATTATTGGCAATCTGCTTCATGACCAATTCATTTTCACGGACTTTGTCCCTGATCGTATAGGCATAGTTAACCAGATCATTATCAGACAGCTGATCGGTAATAAAAACCTCATTCAGACGACTGATAATCTGCGACAAAAACTCCTCTTTCTTGTCTTTTGCTTTAGCCGTTCCCAAGCCATCGCCCGGTTCCAGATACTTACCAGCATCCTCTTTCAGATTCAAATCCTGTTGCCGGATTTTAGAAAGGCGATAATGACTTAACACCACGCTGTCCAGATCTATGTCATCCTCATCAAGCACTGTTTCACGCAGCATTGGTCGAAGATTTCTGGCGTATAAACTCAGCTTCTCTAAATCCTTATTATCGTAATCAACAATCTGCGACATAAATTCGTAGAAACGAACAAAAGTACCCAAATCTTTTTTGAAGATTTCCAGGGTATCCTTTTCCTGCTTGCATTCCTTAAAGCTGTTTTCTGCTTTAGCAATCAACACCGCATCAGCGGTCTTTTTAGTGCGTTCAATTAGTTCCTTGGCTAATTGAAACGCCTCGATAGCTGATTTATAACGTATCTTCCATCGTTCTACTGCAGGCTTGCAAATATTGGCAATCGCCGCATTACTTTTGTTCCTAACAAAAAATGCCTCACAAAACTGCTCCACCTCATGCCACTGGAAAATACCAGCCGCACGCAGCTTGTCGTATAAATCAAAGATCAAATCAGGATTCGATACATCCGCCAATTCAGCGGTTTGATAATACGGCTGAAAAGACGCCAGAATATCTTCAGCGTCATTAAAGAAATCCAGCACAAACGTACCCGTTTCTTCCTTAGTCGGATAAGTGCGATTCAACCGTGACAGCGTTTGCACGCACTCCACGCCACCCAGTTTCTTGTCCACATACATGGCGCACAACTTGGGCTGATCAAACCCGGTCTGGAATTTATTGGCGACAATCATCACCTGATAATCATCCGAATCAAACGCCTTGCGCAATTCGCGGCCTTTAAGATTCGGATTCATATTGCCCTCGGTAAACTTCTCACCGATCAGCCCTACGGCATTCGGGTCTTTATCGCCAAACTCCACTTCGCCGGAAAACGCCACCATGGCCTGAATCTTCTGGTAGCCCTTCTCGGCGATATATTTATCAAAGCACAATTTATAACGCACCGCTTCCTTACGGGAGCTGGTCACTACCATCGCTTTAGCCTGACCATTTAACAACCCCATGATGTTGTCTTTAAAATGTTCAACAATCACCTGCACCTTTTGGGCGATGTTATAGTCATGCAGGCGCACCCATTGGTTGAGCTTTACCTTGGCCTTTTTACTTTCGACTTCCTGATCGGATGCCTGAATCGACATCGCCAGGTTATAGGCCACCTTGTAGTTGGTATAGTTTTTCAGCACATCGAGAATAAAGCCTTCTTCAATCGCTTGCCGCATGCTGTAGACATGATAGGCTTCGGGCTTATTGATTTTAGAAGGCGCTTGATCTGGGTCTGGCAGGCGGCCAAACAATTCCAGTGTTTTCGTTTTCGGCGTTGCGGTAAAAGCAAAATAGCTCAGGTTATTAGAAGCACGGCGCGAAGCTACGGCTGCATCCAGAATATCCTCAGTGGTCAGCTCTTCATCATCGCCTTTGGCATCAATCATCAACACCTCTTTTAACTGACGCGCTGTAGAACCGGTTTGGGATGAATGCGCCTCATCGGCAATGATCGCGTAATGCCTTGCCTTTAAACTGACACTGTTCTCAATCGCCTTTAACACAAAAGGAAAAGTTTGAATGGTGACGATAATAATCGGCTGCGAGCTTTCCAGTGCAGCGGCCAGTTTTTCTGACTTGGAGCCTTCACCCAACTTATTGTTGATACGCCCCACCACCCCATCGACATGTTCAAACTGGTAGATGGTTTCTTGCAACTGCGCATCCAACACGGTTCTGTCAGTCACAATAATGACCGAGTCGAACTGCTTGTTGCCGCTGGCATCGTACAAAGACGATAACTGATGCGCCGTCCAGGCAATGGAATTGGATTTGCCGGAACCGGCAC
>JBAQEN010000871.1:0-1731 GCA_049286765.1 Methylococcaceae bacterium | reverse complement strand
GCAGAAAAACGCTTAAAACAAACGCGTCAGCAATCCATTGGCAGCACTTCAGGGATTAAGATTTACGCACCGATCAGCGGCGCTTTAGCCCAAGTGGCCATTGCTTCGGGCAGCTATGTTGAAGAAGGTGCCAAACTATTTTATATCGTCGACCCAGAGCTATTATGGCTGGATGCGCGTATCGCCGAAGCGGATATTGCGCAACTGAAAATACCTGAGCGAGCCAGTTTTAAAGTTGACGGCTTTAACAATGAATTCCAAATTCAGTTGGGTGAAAACGGCAGGCTGATTGCTTATGGTCAAGTGATTGATCCTGTCACGCGCACGGTGCCGCTGGTTGTTGAGTTCCAAAATCCGCAGCGGAAATTATCCGTTGGCTTATTGGTACAGGCAAACATCTATACCGATGAGAAAATACAGTCTATTGCCGTACCGGAAACAGCACTCATCGACGATAACGGTCAGGATGTGGCTTTTGTTCAATCGGGGGGTGAGTCGTTCCAGCGCCGGGTATTGAGGCTAGGCATGAGAGATCGCGGTTACGTTCAGGTGATCAGCGGCTTGAATGAAGGCGAGCGTGTGGTGACGAAAGGCGCTTACCTTGTGTACTTGGCGTCCTCATCGCCTGCACAGCTAGGTGCTCATGGCCATGCGCATTAGGAGTTGCAGATAATGATTGCACACACCATTGCCTGGTCGTTAAAAAATCGTCTGTTTGTTCTGGTAGCTTCCGCTTTGCTACTGCTGTGGGGCGTTTACGAAACCCAGCGTATGCCGGTGGATGTCTTGCCGGATTTAACGGCGCCCACCGTTACTGTCATCAGCGAAGCTCACGGCATGGCGCCCGGCGAAGTTGAACGACTGATTACCTTTCCTATTGAAACCGCGTTGAATGGTGCTGCCGGGGTGCGTCGTGTGCGTTCCAATTCCGATGTGGGACTGGCGGTCATCATCGTTGAATTCGATTGGAACACCGATATTTATCAAGCGCGTCAGATTGTTGCCGAAAAATTGCAACTGGCTCGCAGCAGTCTTCCCCCCACTATTGCAAACCCCGTGCTGGCCCCCATTGCCTCTGTGATGGGAGAGATATTATTTATTGCTTTACAGTCGGATCAACATGATAGCTTAACACTTAAAACCACAGCGGACTGGGTGGTTAGACGACGGCTTCTGGCAACACCGGGTGTTGCCGAAGTTATCCCTATCGGGGGCGATACCAAACAGTACCAGGTTCAAGTTAAACCTGAGCGTTTAGCCGCCTACGGCCTTACTTTAACTGACGTGGTTAACGCTGTTCGGGACAGTAACAGGAATGCCTCGGCCGGCTTTTACACGGTTTCAGGTCAAGAGTATTTAATTCAGGGTATCGGTAGAATTCAACACCTGGACGACATTAATGAAATTGTCGTGGCAGAGCAAAACGATCAGCCAGTGCTCGTTCGGCATGTTGCGGACATTAAGATAGGCGCAGCGCTTAAACGCGGTACCGGGTCGCACAACGGCAAGCCTGCGGTTATCTTGGGTGTACTCAAACAACCGGGGGTGAATACCCTGGAATTAACCCAACGGCTGGATGATGTATTAGCGAATATTCAAAGCTCTTTACCGAAAGGCATGGTCTTGGATGCCAATATCTTCAGACAAGCGGATTTTATCGCGGTCTCGGTCGGCAACTTGCTGGATGCGCTGCGAGACGGCGCGATTCTGGTGATTCTTATCCTCTATGCG
>JBAQEN010000870.1:0-5825 GCA_049286765.1 Methylococcaceae bacterium | reverse complement strand
TTGATTGAAGGCGCTCCTGCCAACAGTATATCAACAGTTCCCATTATGCCGTGGAAAGAGAAATAAATACCCTGTTCCGGTTTGTCCCCAGTCGGTTCTCCAAGGAAAAGGAAGTGATCGCACTCGTTTAGATATCGATGATAATAGAGATAAATCAGAAATAACGTGAAAACAAAAAGTGGCTAAAATTCTTATTCTCTTCGCATCCACCGATGGTCACACCAGAAAGATATGTGACCGGTTGCAGCAGGTTATTGAACAGCAGGGACATCAGGTAACATTGGTTTCTGTTAACGATAAATTCCAGGGTGTTTTGCAAACTTTCGACAAGATTGTTATTGGCGCCAGCATTCGTTATGGAAAGCACAGCCCGAAAATTACCGATTTCATCAACCGTAACAAGTTGCTTCTGGATAGTAAACCCAATGCCTTTTTTTCAGTCAATATCGTTGCCAGGAAGCCGGAAAAGAACCAGCCTGGTACCAATCCTTACCTGCGTAAATTTCTCAAACGGATAGCCTGGCAACCCAAGGAATTAGCTGTATTTGCCGGCAAACTGGACTATCCGAAATACAGCTTTTTCGATCGCCTGATGATTCGGCTCATCATGTTTATAACCAAGGGGCCTACTGATCCCAAGGCAGTGATTGAATTCACGGACTGGCAACAGGTTGAGTCGTTTGGCCGACTGATCGCTTCAATGCCCCTGTGACATTCTTGCCTGCCTGAATTAAATCGCTGCGGTATTCTTAGATTAAAAAACTCAATATCTCCCAAAAATACCGAGCGGGTAATTTTGCAGTTCAGCTGTCAACCAACCAGCAATTATAGCCACGCATAAAAACGTCATCGTACCTAAGAAAATGCGTATCATGCTTTCGCTTCTTATTCTTTCGCCCAGTATCGGTAAAGAACTGACAGCTATAAATACCCCCGAAACAATAGATACACCCACTGATAACCAACCAGAAATCAATGATTCACACCAGGGACATTTATGGACAATATTAGGATGATAGAAGTTACATTTTGAATCAAGCCCTGACCATGGCCAGTCACAGCCACAATCAAATAAAAATCCGCAAAGCGGAGTGACCAGGATTAAAACAATTATACTGGTAAAAATGGCAGCTATTTTCTTTTGCCTGGAATTGAAAAACTGTTTTTGCAAAGCAACAAAATTCATCATCACAGTGCTCTTTGAATTTATGTCATTGAGAATTATTGATCCAAGCAGGTACTATAAGTCCTCAATAAACTCCATGCAAAGGCAATTGCAGTGGGTGTTAGTCAACGTAATGCATCAGGTTCAGTCAATGTGGGTACAGAAAGAATTTATCTTATCAGCAAAAAACAGAGGGTTTCATCAAGCATACATCGTCATCATTGACGATTAATGAAAATGCCGATCCGACAGTACGCCAGGATCTGGAAAGTCACTTTAATCAATTTGTGCCTGAAAAAGCTCCTTATTACCAACATGATTATGAAGGCGACGACGATATGCCGGCCCATATAAAAAATTGCCTACTTGGTTGCAGTCTTAGTATTCCTATTACTAATGGCGCTCTAAACCTGGGTATTTGGCAAGGTATTTACTTGTGTGAACACCGCAACCGGGGTGGACGTAGAAATATCGTAGCCACAATTCAAGGTCAGCAGAATGTGAACGGATGAATAGATAGACTTAGCGGCAATGGTTTTTCTACAAAAACACACAAATAAAACCGATACACGTCGTTTTTCAGCGTAAAATTTCATTTTTGATCGGTTTTGGTGCAATAAATGTTCAAAAAATACAATAACAATATTCGAATTTGATTATAACAAATTGATTCAAAACAATATTTATTTTATTGAGGAAATGGCAATAATTGGCATTATAAGTGCTTTAATTAAATGTAAGCGCTAACTTTGGCGTTATTGTTGTCCTCCTTTGATGTTGTTGTTTTATTACTTAGAGCACTGGCGCTGTACCCCCCGGGATACAGCGCTTTTTTTGGGGTACAAAATTTTAGGGACGCGGATAATGCTACAGTTCCCGAAGCTTTTTTATGGGAAAGCCGTGGGAGCGTGTAGAAAAGCCGGGTATGGTTTTAGACTTGACCCTGTTCTCCCGGACAACTTGATCTTTAATGGCTTCACTGTTTAACAAACTGCCCGATTTCTGCGTCTGCAAAAACCAGGCGCAAACCGGCGCTGGCTACATCCAGAGCGTAGCCCAATACACCACTGCCGATGACTACGCGGTCAAATTCAAAAACGCTGGCATCCACCAGGAGTCGAACTGTCTTGGGTAGGGCGGTAGGCGGCACTGCGCCGATTGGGTATCCGGTCGCTTCCAATACTTCCTCCGGTTGCGCCATCGTCAAGCGGCGTTCGTTGAGATGTTTGCGCAGCATTGCCCAATCTGCTTTACCGCCACCGGCTACAGCCAATAGAATGAAGCCGCCGGAACCGGTACGAAACAACAGGCTGCGCACAATTTCGCCTGGATTCCGGTTTTGTCCCGCAAGCAGTTCTTCCAGAGACCGGACAGGTTTTTTATCGGGATCGAGCGGTATCTCGATCACTTCAAAATTTACCCCAAGGGCATGCAGTTGCCGGGTAACGGGAGAATCTAAATTTTCAGACATCGGTTACTCCTAAAGATCAATAAATGAAAAAATCACTCATCTCATTGCGCAGATTTGTTGCCAGGCTTGATGCTTTTGCAGGATCATCAATGCCGATTCAAGTAACGCAAGGCCCGGTTCGGTCCTGTGCCAGGTCGAAGCGCCGGACGGATGGGGCAGGGGAATCGCTTCGGTGCGGTGGCCGTGAAAGGTGACGGGATAAAGTTTGCCGATTACATCGTTGAGTTTTTTCACCGGCAGCAATTGGCTGATAGCCAGTTTGCCGACCGGGAGGATCAATTCGGGTTTCAGCATATCGATTTCCGCTTGCAGCCAGTCAGCGCAGTTATCGATTTCGGCAGGACTTGGCGCACGGTCGCCGCCCTTGGGATTTTTACCCGGAAAACAGCGGCACACCGCCGTCATATAGACATGCTGGCGAAAAGTCCCTTCATCAATCCCGATGCGCTCGAACCATTTGAACATCGTTTTACCGGCCGTCCAGGCAAAGGGTTTGCCGAAGCCGCCTTCCTTATCGCCGGGCGCTTGGCCGATCAGCAAAATCGGCGATAGTACCGGGCTCCCGCTTACAACCGGGCCAATCATCGCAGGGCATCTGCTGCAATTCGCCAATGCGGCGCGGTGGTCACGCATGATTTGTTCGCGCATAGGCATCGCAGATCAAGCCCTCTTCCTTGGTGCATGAGTATCTATGCAAGCATCTGCTCCTTCTCCCTTGAGGGACAACTGCATGGGTGCACGAGGTAGAACAATGCAGGAGCAATTGTCGAGAAGCCCGCCCTGAGCAGTGTCGAAGGGGCTGGAATGAGGGGGATTAAATCGGCAGCATTCATTTAGCATTCAAGTCTTTTCATAAGTCAATCGGAGCTACCTTAAAGATCAATCTCAATGCCGACCGGACAATGATCCGATCCGGTAATGTCCGGCAAAATAAAGGCCTGCTTGACTTTGCCGACCAACGCTTTGCTGGTCAACACGTAATCGATCCGCCAACCGACGTTTCTTGCCCGTGCGCCGGCGCGAAAACTCCACCAGCTGTAGGCGATGGTATCCGGATGGAAATGCCGGAAGGTGTCGACCAGCCCGGCATCGATGAAACGGCTGAAGCCGTCGATTTCAACCTGGGTGTAACCAGCCGATTTATTGTAATTCGGCTTCGGACGGGCGATATCGATTTCCCGGTGCGCAACATTGAAATCACCGCAAGCGATCAGTGGTTTTTTGCTTTGCAGTTGCTGACAATAGGCCAGAAATTCGAGGTCCCAGCTATGCCGGTAATCGAGCCGAACCAATTCCTCACCCGAATTCGGCACATAAACGTTGAGCAGAAAAAACTGTTCAAATTCGGCGACGATCACGCGGCCTTCCCGGTCGTGCTCGGCAATGCCGATATCGTTGATGATTTTCAGCGGCGCCTTCCGGGATAACAGCGTGACGCCGGAATAGCCCTTGCGTTCGGCGCAGTTGGAATAAATGCGGTAGCTGTCGATGCCCTCCAGCGCCTTGTCGATCTGATCGGCCTGGGCCTTGGTTTCCTGCAGCAAAATGCAGTCGGCATCGAGCCGCGCAAGCGTTTCGGCAAAGCCTTTGCTTTGCACCGAGCGAATACCGTTGACATTCCAGGAAATTATTTTCATGCGATGATTCCGTCTGATGCGTTTGAAGTTGCGTCTTCAATAGTGAAAATGCGCTTGGACGCTATTTTAACCTTCTGCTATTTGGCTAACCAAACGTTTTTGGCTTGACAGTTAAAATGGTATCTGCCGGACTGATATTTGAATATGCTTAGGTGGCTCTTAGTGAGCGATGTTCTATGTAAAATACAAAATGCCAATCATACGGAATACAGAAAACCAAACTTACCAGGTGGTCATGAAATAGGCTCATCAGTTTAAGTGAAGTTACCAACTTCATTCTTCTAAACTTTGCCTGGCAACTAATAAAAAGTTGAATTCCTAAATAGTTTAATATACGATTATCCGCATATTCATAACTGAGTTTAAAATAATGTCGCCGGCTCTATTATTTAAATGTTTGTCCGATGAAACGCGCCTGCGTTGCGCCGTTTTGCTGCAAAAGCAAGGCAAGCTCTGTGTCTGCGAATTAACGGCGGCGCTGGATTTGCCCCAGCCTAAAATTTCCAGGCATTTAGCATTGTTACGCCAGTGCGGTTTATTGCTGGACAGTCGCGAAGGGCAGTGGGTTTATTATCAGATCAACCCGAAATTGCCTGACTGGGCTTTCCCGATACTGGCAAATGCCTTGACGGCTGTTGAAATAACCGGCCAGTTTCAAAACGATTTGGAACGATTACATGAAATGGAAAACAGGCCTGAAATGGCCATGTGCAGCTGATTTTTTAGAGCAATTATATCCGCTTATTCGCATATCGCTTTAAAGGCATTAAAATGAGAAGACTTCACAACCACTGAGCGGTAGAAAACCTTGAGCAGAACATTCATTTTTACAGCACGCTGTCCGGCTGGCTGCGAACCCACCGTAAAGCATGACGATTATGCGAAATGGATGCTGGACGATCCACGGGTTAATTTTGCGATTTCCAATCGTAGCGCCCAACGAGACTTTGACCACCTCGGCATTCAGGCGGAAGACGATCAGGAATTGCAGGTGATCAAACAACGCCTGGACGCCACGCAACAACCTGTCGAAACTCGGGAACAGGCTGCTTGCTGTTATATGCGTTCCGACAAATACTGGAAACCCTTCAATTACATTATTCGAGAGTCAACATGCTAAACATTCTGGTTATTTGCACCGGCAACTCCTGCCGCAGCATCATAGGCGAAGCCTTATTCAATCATTTGGGCCAAGGCCGCGTCAAAGCCTTTTCCGCCGGCAGTCAGCCGCTAGGCCGGCTGAATGCCGGTGCTGTCGCATTGCTGCAACGGCACGGAATTTCCACTGAGGGGTTTTCCAGTAAATCCTGGGAAGCGTTTGAAAATCAAGCAATTGATATTGCCATTACCGTGTGTGATAACGCGGCGGGGGAAATCTGTCCACTCTATTTGCGGCCGGTGCCCAAGGCGCATTGGGGCTTGTCCGATCCTGGTCATGTCAAGGGTGCAGACGAAGAGGTTAAGGCCGCATTTGAAGCCACTTACCGTGCGATGGAGCGGCGCATTAACCTTATGCTGGCATTGCCCCTGGAAGATATGTCCAGCGAGGCAC
>JBAQEN010000869.1:0-1876 GCA_049286765.1 Methylococcaceae bacterium | reverse complement strand
CCGGGTGTTCGCCTATCATTACTGGAATTACTTTCCTATTAACATGGTGTTGCCTGCAACGATGTTACCAGGTGCTTTGGTTTTGGACGCAATTCTGATGCTAAGCAATAGCCTGACCATCACGGCTATTTTTGGCGGCGGCGCATTTGCATTGTTGTTTTATCCCAGCAACTGGCCTATTTTCGGCATGTTCCACGAGCCTATTGAATACGGGAACGGACAGTTGACGGTAGCCGATTTGTTTGGCTTCCAGTACATCCGCACCGGCATGCCGGAATATTTACGCATCATCGAGCGGGGTACGCTGCGCACTTATGGTCAATACGCAGCGCCGTTAGCGGCATTCTGTTCGGCCCTGTTATGCTCCTTGATGTATACCTTATGGTGGTATATCGGAAAGTGGTTCGCAACGGTTCGTTACCTTACCAAAATCTGAAGGAGACGCTATATGAAAACACTATTAATAAAATCCGTGGCCTCGCTGAGTTTCATTCTTTCACTCTATATACTGAACATTCAAACCGTGATGGCGCATGGCGAAAAGGCGTTAGAGCCGTTTATCAGAATGCGCACGATTCAATGGTATGACGTGCAATGGTCCAAACAAAAATTTACGGTTAATGAAGAAATCAGCGTTAGCGGCAAATTTCATGTGGCCGAAGATTGGCCTGTCAGTGTCCCCAAACCCGATGCAGCCTTTTTAAACATATCGACACCGGGCCCGGTATTGATCAGGGCTGAGCGGTTTTTGAACGGCAAACCCTATGTGAATTCAGTCGCCTTACAGCCAGGTGGCGATTACACCTTTAAAGTTGTGCTAAAAGGTCGTTTGCCCGGGCGTTATCACATCCATCCCTTCTTTAACCTGAAAGATGCCGGTCAGGTGATGGGGCCTGGGGTATGGCTTGAAGTGTCAGGCAATGCGGCCGATTTTCGCAACGAGGTCAAAACCATCAATGGTGAAGTCATCAATATGGAAACCTATGGGCTGAGCAATGGCATATTCTGGCATGTCTTTTGGGGTGCGCTGGCTGCGGCCTGGTTGCTCTGGTGGGTGAGGCGGCCGTTATTTATTCCCCGCTACCGGATGCTGCAAGCAGGTCTGGAAGATGAACTGGTCACCCAGCAGGATAAACATATCGCTAAGGCCATCTTGATTGGTGTGCCGTTATTCGTGCTGGGTGCTAACTGGATGACGATAAGTGAGTATCCAAAAGCCATTCCTTTGCAAGCTGCACTCGATCAGATACTCCCACTGTCAGCGCAGGTCAATGCAGGCGTGGTCGATGTCGACACTTTAAAAGCCGAATACCGGATACCGGAACGCGCCATGACTTTCCTCGTAAAAGTCAATAATAGAAGCGATAAGCCTATTCAGGTTGGTGAGTTAGCCATTGCCAATGTCCGCTTCCTTAATAACGAATTTGCCATGCTTAGTCAGGACAATGCCGACAGGATGATAGCTCCAGATGGATTGGTACTGGATAACGCCACCCCCATCCAACCTGGCGAAGAACGCACGATGACAATTATCGCTAAAGATGCGTTATGGGAATCTGAAAGGTTAGATGGACTGATACGGGATTCTGATAGCCGAATTGGCGGCCTGCTGTTTTTTTACGATGGGTTACTAGGCGAGCGTTTTATCTCCAGTATAACCGCCGCAGTGATCCCAAAATTTAATTAATTCTAAAGAGGAAAAGATTATGGCTACAACATCTGAACAATTACCTTCATTGGTAGAAAATGGAGCTATAGTCAAATCTGGTGTACAGAGATTCAAGCGGCGTCCTGTTTTTGGTCCTCAGTTTGTTTAATTCCGTTGACGAATTTCACGCCTGTAATAACATCGGCCAACAGGTTATAGCCTCTTAAT
>JBAQEN010000868.1:0-3940 GCA_049286765.1 Methylococcaceae bacterium | reverse complement strand
GCGTTGCAGATTATTCCGCGCCTCGCTCAACTCAAAACTTTCCGGTTCAAAATCAAACTGCACCTGCTCCAGCAGCATTTCCTGAAATTCACGTCCTTGCTGGCCCAAGGCTGACAGCAGCGGATGGCCGGCAAAGCTCTCGTCTTCGGCTCGCTGCCGTCTGCTTGCCAGATCAGCCCAGAATGTCTGCGCCGGATTAAGCAAAAATAGATGCAGTTGACAATGTTTTGATAAGCCTTCCAGATAGCTCAAAAATAACGGCGGCATCGTATTAATTCCGAAAACCGAAATGCGTTCCGGCAAAGACCGGCTAAACGCGCCCTCCTCTGCGGCTTTTAACTTGGTTATCACATCGAGCCATAATGAGCCTCTGTGTTTATTGCTGGTCTGTGCGCTTATTTGCTTCCAGAGCGCTTTTTGCCAGCGTTCGGTTGCCGTGTGATAGAGTGTTTCACCTCTCTGCCACACTTCCGGCATATCGGGCCGCATCATCTGGTACTGGTCAAAAATCTGCGCCAGCTGATGCGCCAACTGGTAGCGTTTTAAAGCGCTGTTTTCGCCGGATAAATACTGCTTTACCGGCAAACTTTCGTCACTGTCCAGCCTGCGCAATAATGCCTCAATCCGCCAAAGCATCAGATTACGATCAAAAGCGGCATCGTTTAGCCTGCTATCTATTTTTTGCGCCAGGGAACTGAAGAATTTGCCGGGGAATAAAAACTGATAATTACCCCAGACTTTAAAATAGCTGGCCAACTGCTGCGATAACCAGCGTTCCATACCCTGACTTTGAATCAGAAAAACTTCTTTTTCAAAAGGCGAAGCCAGCGGCGCGTTTTCGATGACTGCGGTCAGGTGAGCGACCAGATTCTCGGTTTTATTGGAACTGTGCAGGATGAACATAGGCTATGTTAAGGTTTTGAAGATGGGGCGGCATTATAAGTATACTCGTCGCACTTCATTTCCGGCGCTATCATCTCCTGTTGGAAAGCCAGAGAAAGGAGAAAAAAACGGCGATGATGCGCAAATATAATATTTAGGCGAATTAACAATAAGGAAGTCGAGCCTGAATCGGCAAAGCAACCGGGTCAAGGGACTTTGACTATTTCTTAGTCAGCACTTAAGTTTCTTTTCACACTCAGCTAGCAACAGGCGGCTTCTTAATATGGATTTTGCTATATTGCTTGCGATCATCACCATTTGAAGCAAGGATTTTAGATTGCTTCGAATAGTTTGTCCCATCCACCTCAATTATTTTTTCTGAGACTAAAAAAACTTAATTTCTTTTGCCATGAATTATCTACCGGTCTTACCGGCAAAGGAAATAAGACGGTCACTTTTAAACCACCCCATTGAGATACACCTAAAATCAAATCTGCATTATGAATACCGGCAATTCTCTGCACAATAGAAAAACCCAGCCCGGTTCCCTTTACAGTAGTCGCTGTTTCAACACAGCGATGAAAACGTTCCAGGGATTTTTCATATTGATCAGGGGCTATGCCCGGCCCTGAATCTTCAACGCAAAGTTGCAGATATTTCTCTCGTCCGGTCACGGTTATTAATACATTGCCTTTGACAGGCGTATATTTGATCGCGTTATCAATAATATTCCGGATCAAAATGGCAACCAACGGTCCGTTAACGACAACCGGCACGGCATTTTCCTCAATAAACTCCATAATTATCTGTTTTTTATGCGCCTCCGGTTCCAAATCGGCAATAACATGTATAACTTCACGACTTACCATCGTGTTCTGTTTGGTTAAGAACTCCGTATTGGATTCAATGCGTGAGAAGGTGAGCAATTGCTGCACCAAGTAAGACATTCTGTTTACACCCTGTTTAATGCGGGAAAGGGCCTGTTTGCGCACTTCCTCATCGGTAGTTCTTAAGGCGACATGGGCTTGTGTTAACAAGCCGGCCAAAGGTGTTCTTAATTCATGCGAAGCGTCTGCCGTAAACCGGCGCTCATGCTCAAAAGCCCGTTCGAGCTGAACAAAAAGATTATTGATTTCGTTAACCACCGGCACAATTTCATTGGGGAGTCTTTTGATGGATAGCGGCTTAAGATAACTGGCTTCGCGTTTTGCGAGCGCTTTTTCTAAACGATTAATGGGCTTTAACGCCAAACCGACAATAACCCAGATGACCGCACCTAAAAAAGGTAAACCTATAAGGAACTGGGTGCCCAATTGTGATGATATTTCATCGGTTAATTCAGCCCTAATCTCTTCTTTTTGACCGACATGGATAATATATTCACCCGTTGAATTGGAAATACTGAAAATATGCCACTCATGACCATCAAAATTGGTATCGCTGAAACCGTAAATTGAAGAAGAAAAAGCAAACTTTGGCGCACTATCGGAACGTAACATTAATCCGTCTTTTTTAGACCATAACTGAAAAGCAATTTTTCTTTCATATTTATGTCCTAAAGCACTCACCTGTAACAGATCATCGAATATAGGCCATAACCGATCATCAATATTAGTTTTGTTGAAGCCATGAACCGAAAACGTAGGTTCATTTTCTGATCGGAGCAGCAGACCCTCATCTTCCGACCAAAGCTGAAAAGCGCTTTTCCTTTTGAACTTATTTTTTAAATTGTAGGTATGTAAAAGCTGATCAGCCTTTTCTTGCTCCTGATTCCATTGGCCTGACAATGCGCCTTCACGCAGCAGACTTTCTACAAAGGCATTAAGCACCTTTGCCGATTGCGCCAATTCTGCATCAAACAGATTGGCTACTTCATCACGTGTTACTTTGTAATTTAAATAGGCTGCAATTCCCCATATCAGCATGGACGCTGAAAGCAGGCTAACTAACAATAATTGCCGAAGAGAATAATTCATAACTCTTCATCATTATCAATAATATAACCTACGCCTCTGACTGTGCGAATTAGTGCGGGGTCGAGCTTTTTCCTCAGATAATGAATATGAACCTCCACAGTATTGCTTTCTACATCAGAATCCCATGAGTAAAGACTTTCCTCAAGCCTGGATCGGGAAACAACCTTACCTATATTACTCATCAGAAAACTTAAGATCTCAAATTCTTTTTGTGACAGATCCACCTTTTCATTGTTAAAGGTAACTTGATGAGAAGCAGGATCCAGAACAACACCTTTATATTCAATAGTCGGCGCACTTCTGCCCTCACTCCTTCTGGCCAACGCCCTTAACCGGGCGCAGACTTCGTCCAGTTCGAACGGTTTAATAACAAAATCATCCGCGCCAGTATCCAAACCCTGCACCCGGTCAGGAATGGTGTCCTTAGCCGTTAACACCATCACCGGAGTTTCATCTTTACGGCTTCTTAAGGCCCGCAAGATAGCCATGCCATCCATATCGGGCAAATTCAGATCCAATACAATCAGTTCGTAACTATTGAGCTTTAAAGCCTCATCGGCTAGCTTGCCATTGGTGAGCCAGTCAACCGCATAACCTTCCATTTTTAAACCGGCAACCAGGCCATCCCCCAGTATCTCATCATCTTCAACCAGTAAAAGTCTCATTCCACCTCCATAAATTAATTAATTCAACTTTCTAAAAATTTATGTTCAATTTAACGCAATCCAATTTCATTTTCTACGGGCTTGACAGACAGATGTCCCAGCCTTAAGCCCGTCAGCACCAATGTTGATGTATATATTGCAATTCCTACCGCGATCCACTTGAGCAAATTAAGAACCCGCGCTCCTGCGCCCCACTGATTCCACCAACTCGCATCAACCATATAATACAGGACTGCCGCCATAGCCGCGCCAGCCAACAACACGCGAATAAAAAAAACTTGCCATCCTCTTGCAGGTTGGTAAAGATTTTCCTTGAGTAATTTTCTTAGCAGCAAAGCTGCATTAAAAAAAGCGCCCAATGAAGTTGCCAAGGCCAATCCGGCATGAGCAAAAGGGAAAACCAGCATTATATTCAAG
>JBAQEN010000867.1:0-2675 GCA_049286765.1 Methylococcaceae bacterium | reverse complement strand
TTTGAATATATTTTTTGTAGGACGGCGTTAGTTGCAATACTCACGGCTAACACCGCTCTTACTGTATGCAATTAGTGTATCAAACTTGGCCCGCGCCGCTCCGCTGGCGACAACTTGCCGGGCTTTTTCTATACCAGCGGCCAGGGAATCGGTGATATTCGCCGCATAAATCGCCGCTCCCGCATTTAACAGTACAATATCCCTGGCAGCGCCAGCTTTATTATCCAGCACCGATTTTACCATTGCCAAACTGGAAGCAGCATTATGAGCTGTCAACTCAGCGAGACTGGCGCGTTTAAAGCCATATTGTTCAGGCGTAATCGCATATGTAGTGACTTCATCGTTCTTAAGTTCGGCGATAGTGGTAGCGGAAGCAATGCTGATTTCATCCAGGCCATCATCAGCGCTTACCACCAAGACATGTTTGCTGCCCAGTTTTTTTAATACTTGCGCCAGCGGCGCTACCCATTCCTTAGCAAATACGCCGATTAACTGGTTGGGAGCGCCCGCAGGGTTGGATAACGGTCCCAATAAATTAAACAGGGTTCTTACGCCCATTTCTTTACGCGGTCCAATCGTGTATTTCATCGCGCCGTGATGTTTGGGTGCGAATAAAAAACCGACGCCAATTTCATTCACGCATTTCGCTACCTGTTCGGCTGTTAGATCCAGTTTAACGCCCGCAGCTTCCAGTACATCGGCGCTGCCGCAACTACTGGATACCGAGCGGTTGCCGTGTTTGGCAACCTGTCCACCCGCAGCGGCAACCACAAAAGCGCAGGTCGTTGAGATGTTAAAAGTATGTGCACCATCGCCGCCAGTACCACAAGTGTCAATGATATGAGTTCCTTTCACATCGACTTTACCGGCCAATTCACGCATAACTTCGACAGCCGCGGCAATTTCGTCGATGGTTTCGCCTTTGCAATGCAAGGCAATTAAGAAGCCTGCAATTTGCGCATCGGTTGCGTTGCCAGTCATGATTTGACGCATTACCTCGCGCATTTGATCGGCGGTAAGATTCTGTTTATTTAAAAGGAGTTGCAGGACTTGTTGTATATTCATTATGAATGCACTGGAAATGAAAGTTGATTCTATCGCAAATCCGACTTAGAGTTAATCAAACTTACGCTAAATGTTTTTGCAAGGGCGATATTTTCAGGCTCAAGGGCTGCCGGCCTTTGTTCCAGATTTTTCAAAAAGATTTTCTTGTTCAAGATAAGCGACTTCCAGTTTAGCAGACTTACAGGTAGAGAGTTTTTTATAGCCAGTGGAGGCCAATCCGGTCGTTTTCGGAATACAAACAGGCTTATAAAGGGCATTAATTATTAATCAGAATTCAATTTTTCCCCTATTGCATGTGCCATACTTATCCCATTCCATGCGCTAGCTTAGCGTTTTGCCTATGTATCGCAGTTTGTAAGTAAGCGAATGAGTCCTTCTGTTACAGGTCCCTTTATGCGTCCGTGAGAGAGTTGATGTGGAGAATTTTGCTTTAAATAGACTATAATTTGAAAGGTTTTAAATGCTGTTGCCAAATATGTCTCAATTTTTCTAAACCAGAAAAATAAAATATATGACTATTGGGAGCAATGTGGTATATTTGTCATTAAGTGTAGCTAATTAGCTACTTAAACGGCTCTAGCCCGCTGGAGCTAAGGCGTGGCAGTTTTATTGTATTTGATTTACTGTTATTTATTTGAAGTTAATTTAAGGAGAATGTTATGCTAAAAAAACTATTACTGACACTTGTAGCATTGACAAGCCTAGGTTTCTTGTCAATGGCTCAAGCCGATGAATACCAGGATGATCGATGGTATGTCGCGCCGTTTGGCACTTTTATTCAACCTGGCGGTGATCGTAAATCTGATAACGGCTGGGGCGGCGGCATGGGCTTTGGCAAGATGATTGATGAACATTTCAACGTCGAATTGAAAGGTTTTTATCAAGGACTGGAGGGCGCTAACGGAAACGGAAGCTGGGATCTGACCGGCGGCACCGCGGATGTGCAATATTTTATCTTCCGTGATACCTTCTCACCCTATACTGTCATTGGTTTAGGCGCCATGAACTCCAGCCATAATTTTGGCAGTGGTACTGGCTTCATCGGTGAAGCGGGCGCTGGTCTTACTTATGAAGTTAGCGATAATTTCCTGATTCGTAGTGATGTACGCTATCGTTACAATCAAAATTTCAACGCTAATTTACAATCTGGCACAAACGAATTCCATGACATGGTTATAAACCTTGGTTTTGTCGTTCCGTTTGGTCCGAAACCAGTCGCGCCTGTAGCAGTTGCTGAAGCTCCTGCTCCGACCCCGGTTGTGGAAGATTGTTCGTCTAAGGATGACGATAATGACGGTGTCAATAATTGCGTTGATAAATGCCCAGCTACCTTACCCGGTGCTAAAGTCAGCATAGTCGGCTGCTGGATTGTGGATGTCAAATTTGCCAATGATTCAGCTGTCATACCAACGGAATACTTTGCTGGTCTTGACAATACAGCCAAGATGATCAAAGACCATCCTGGAATGGCAATTGAAATACAAGGCCATACCAGTAAAACGGGCGGATTCAAGTACAACATGAAATTGTCTGAGCGCCGCGCAGAGGCAGTCAAACAATACCTGGTTGATGGGCAGGATGTACCCGGCCTGACTACTCGTGGATATGGC
>JBAQEN010000866.1:0-3725 GCA_049286765.1 Methylococcaceae bacterium | reverse complement strand
GGAACTTAGTGACTTGACAATTATTTACAATCAATTGGCTGGAACTAACACAGTAGCCCATCGGACGGCAAACGGTCATGGACGCGGAGGGCAATAAGAAATTTTTGATAAGCCCCGGCTTTTATTTTTAGCCCAGTAGACTGGTTTCTCTTCTAGGGTTTGCCGTTTCAGGCACCCACCAGATCCTCGCTTAGTTAATAATCGTATTGCCTGGAATTTATTGTTATGTACCTGGAGATACCACAAATAATCCTGATTAGAAGTTATTTTTAAATATATATTTTTCTCTCCTTTCAGAAACAGAAGGATAGTGCGTACCAAGCAAAGTGCATCGTTCTCGCAAATCTCACGACCGTTGCACTTTCTATCGCCGATAGATCATAAATTTACTTATCGATCCGAAGCCATACCCTAATAAAAATAATCAAGGAGAATCAAGCATGCGAATCTTATTAATTTCCTCTTCCTATAACGGCTTATGCCAGCGAGCTCATGTGGAGCTGGAAGCGTTGGGACATGATATCTCAATCACTTTGGCGCTCAATCCCGACGATGTCAGAAAAGGCGTAACCCTATTCCAGCCCGATTTAATTATTTGCCCGTTTTTAAAAGAAAAAATACCCGAAGATGTCTGGAGCAAGCATTATTGTTTCATTATCCATCCTGGCATCAAGGGCGACCGGGGTCCATCTTCTCTGGATTGGGCCATTATAAACGGCGAACAGGAATGGGGGGTGACCGTGTTGCAGGCTGCGGCGGAAATGGATACGGGCGACATCTGGGCGGCCGAGACGTTTAACATGCGGCAAGCCAGTAAAGCCGGCATCTACCGCCGGGAATTGACCAAAGCCGCGATCAAAGCGATGATCCAGGCCGTCAAACGTGTCGAATCCAACAGCTTCCAGCCTGAACCGCTGGATTATTCGAAACCCGATATACGTGGCGTGCTGCGTCCGTTAATGAAACAGCCAGAGCGAAAAATCGATTGGGCTAATGACCATGTCGCCACGATCATCAAAAAAATTAATGCCTCCGATAGCGCTCCGGGCGTGCTGGATGTCATCGACAACCAGGAGTATTATCTGTACGGAGCTCACGAAGAAAGTCTATTACAAGGCTGGCAGCCGGGTGCGATCATTGCGCAGCGTCATGGCGCCATTTGCCGCGCGGCGATAGACGGCGCCGTCTGGATTTCGCACCTGAAACGCAGGAATATCGTAAAAATTCCGTTTTATAAACGTTTTCTTTCTCATGATAAACAATTCGATTTCAAGCTGCCGGCGGCGCAAGTTTTGGGCAGCATGCTCAATGAAACGCCCGAGTCTTCTATTGATCCTTTATTCATGGGAAAAGAGCTTACCTTCAAGGAAATCTGGTATGAAGAAAAAAACCGGGTTGGTTATCTGCATTTCGATTTTCATAACGGCGCAATGTCCACCACGCAATGCCGGCGCTTACTGGAATCCTACCGTTTAGCCCTGGCGAGGCCAACCAAAGTCCTCGTATTAATGGGCGGAAGCGACTTTTGGTCTAATGGCATTCACCTGAATATTATTGAAGCAGCAGAAAATCCCGCTAACGAGTCCTGGCGCAACATCAACGCGATTGACGACATCGTGCTCGAAATCCTGACCACAGAAAACAAATTAACAGTCTCCGCTGTTTGGGGTGGATGTGGTGCGGGCGGTGCTATGGCTATTTTGGCCGCCGACAAGGTATGGGCGCGAGAAGGGGTGATTATCAATCCGCATTACAAAACGATGGGCTTATACGGTTCGGAGTATTGGACTTATTCGCTACCAAAGCGGGTTGGCCCGGTTAAGGCGCTGGAATTGACTGAAACCCCGTTGCCCATCGGTACGAAAAAGGCCAAGGCGATCGGCTATATCGATGAAATTTTATCCGACGTTTATGAAGAATATCTGCAACAGGTCAGGCAAAAAGCGGAAGCATTGGCTATGGATACTCAGTACGAGAGTTTGCTCGAAGAAAAGCGCAAAACCAGGCAAAAAGATGAGCAGGTTAAACCGTTGGCCGCTTACCGCGCTGCCGAACTGCAAAAAATGAAAATTAATTTTTCCGGTAAATTTTACGGCGGTGAAGTAAATTATCATGAGGCACGTTACAACTTTGTCCATAAAGTCAGACCTAAAGAAACAGCCGCTTATTTGGCCAAGCATATGCGTCTTGATGCCGCCAAATTGAGTGAATTAAGACAACCTTTAGCTTACTAAAAGGAGTATTGCCATGTTCTTTAAATATTGGCCGGTGCTGTTAGTTGATGACGAACCCGACGTATTGGCAATTTCCCGTTTGGCGATGAAAAATTTCGAAGTCTATGGCTTGCCGCTGAAAATTTATACCGCTAATAGTAAAGCGAATGCAATTTGGTTGATGAACGATGATGTCGAGGTTGGCTGTTCTCTGGCGGCTGCATTTCTCGATGTGGTGATGGAAACCGAACGCGCAGGACTTGAACTTTGCGATTATATTCGCAACAACCTGGGCAACAAGCTGACCCAAATCTATATACGCACCGGCCAGCCTGGCATTGCTCCGGAACGGGAAGTCATCGATAAGTATGATATCAACGGTTATTTCACCAAAGTCGAAGCCACTGAAGATAAGTTGTACTCGTTGATAAAAAGCAGTGTCAGACAGTATCTATCTTATGGTATGGCCTTATCTACGATCGAATTGTCGAATAATCTGGTCGAAGCGGCAGGGTCACAAAGAAAACTTCTCTACACCCTTTCCCCGATCGGAGGGCTGAGTCCCGAACAAGCAGAAACTCCACGCTGGCTTGTTATTAATGATCAGGTTCTGTTTGCCGATGAAATAGATGCGGACCGGGGACTGCTGTTACTTAGCCGGTTGCGCGCTATTGAAGGAATGCCGCTAAATCCGGCAGGAGACCGCTATATTATCGATAGTCAGGGTTATCGGCTCATTGAAGTTATGGGCAGTCCTTCTCAGATGCAGGTGTCATTTTTGTTTAAAAGCCGTTTTACGCCCCCCGATCTGATCGTTAATTTAATGCATGGTTTTGTCAAACAGCTCGCTGTGATCTGGAAGCAAAGCCGTGCGGATGTTTAATTAATGATAATAAGGATTTCAAAAGCCGCCATGAACCATTATTTCTACGACGGCAGGGATTTGAGCCTGGCTTTGGACACCCGTTATGATACCCGCCTGGTCGTACTGTCGATTGCTATTGCTGTCTTGGCTTCATATGCCGCACTGAGTATCGTAGGCCGTATCAGAGCCGCCGATTCAGACAATAAACGCCGCATTTGGCTGTTGGCGGGCTCATTAACGATGGGTAGCGGCGTGTGGGCGATGCATTTTATCGGAATGCTTGCACTTAAGCTGCCGATTGCGGTGAGCTATGATTTGCTCATCACACTATTGTCCATTGGAGTTGCTATTTTTTTCAGCTATTTCGGGTTTGAGTTAATCAGTCGGCCAAAAATCAGTAAAATAGCTTTTTTTGTCTGCGTGGTGATGGGTGGCGGCGTCGGTTCCATGCATTTTATCGGCATGGCCGCGATGCAAGGCATTTCCCGCCAGTTGATCATGCAGTACGAGCCCAAGCTGTTGCTGGTTACCATCCTTTACATGGTGGTGCTCTGGGGCTTTGCTTTGGCAGTCGACTTTTTTGTCGACAGCAGTAAAAAAAACCGCAGCACTCTATGGGCTAAAATCGGCGCAGCGCTGATTATGGG
>JBAQEN010000865.1:0-4292 GCA_049286765.1 Methylococcaceae bacterium | reverse complement strand
CCTCGACTGAGTAATCCAAAATCCCGCTGGCTTTGCTGGCTTTATTGATGTAGTTAGCCAGTCCCGGCAGCTATTGATAAAACTACCCCCTTGTTGGAAATTGCGGCTTTCTCATAGCGCTTCGGATCGTTCCACCAGTCTTCTGGTAAATACAAACGGCTATCAAGCAAACTTGCCGCCTCACCCCGGCACAAATCTCTTTGAAACAGATTTGCATTAACCCAAAGGGCGTCAGGCAGTCAAGCCTGACGTGACCCCTCAGAGCGCGCGGTATGACGATTTTGCTTAACGCAGATCTGGTTTCTTAAACTTCCGGACAGAGTTAAACAACTTAAAGAAGCAGGTTGTCATCCATTTTGTTTTTCTAAATAGCGTTGCTCAAAATTTTTGAAACCAGTGAATCAAGTCCGATCTTTTGATGTTGTTAATTGTTCGTTTTAACCTAATCGATCTTTATATTCCTGCAGCAGCTTCTTTAATTTTTCCCCTTGAGTTATCCGTGTTTCCTGCATCCAGTCCGCAACTTTCATATTTTTTGCCTGGTTATCCCACTGAGTGATCGCCGCTGTATCGTCAAGACCGACAGCGGCTTCATACAAAGTGGCAATCACCCAATATCGATTGGTGACATCTTCCATGCTATCAAGCAACGGCGCTGCATAGCGAATAATATCACAGCGTACTCTACGTGCGAGTACAAAATCGGCGACGGCCTCGTCTTGTGCCCCGCTTTTAAGCGATTCCACTGCACGTAAATTCAGCAGATAGGCCAGATTGATGCCGTTATAATAATCCTGTTTTAAATTAAAGCCTCGTTCATAGGCGGCAACACTCTCGTGTAAATACCCGGATTCACCCGTTAATTCCCATAAACGTTTATGGATAGCGCCCCAAAGACCCAAGGTTTCCGGATTATTGGACGATTCCGGGGTCAATTCCTGTAAAATCTGACTAGCTTTGTGCAGGGCTTCAACGTCACTCGGCTGCTTGCTTTTATAAGTCGACAAAGCTAACTGTTGAACTACAAAAGAATCTTCCGGCCGTAGTTTTCTCACTTCCTCCAATAGTACACGCGCTGACGTAAAATCGCTGGCGCCAATCTTTTCCAGGGCCGAATCCAGCATGACCTTTGCGTTTGGACTATTCTCACCGGTAATATCAATAACAGCAGCGGGCGCCGCATTGCTTACTGGAGATTGTAATGCATAAGCTTGATTCCTCGTTTTTTCAAGTTCTGGCTGACGCAACTGAGGTATATAGGTGTAGACCGGGCTGTCAATAACCGGATTGTTCATGATGGCGTTTATCGCTGTTTTCAGCTCCGCCATCAAGCGCTTGGCCTCGCGAAAACCGACTTCTCCCCCCAGATGCTGATAACGGCGAATAACAATATGCCCCAAATCGAAAGGATTCTTGAATTGCTCCTCAGCCAGCACAATCGTGGTATGAGGCCGCAATGCATAGCGAACGCCCAGTTCGAAAGCCGCATTGACGTTATTAGTGGACAGATCGGCGATGACTAAATCGGCATTCAGCAGGCGTTCGTACATCGGCACATCGATCGTGCCGGAATGGATGATTTCATCGGCGCGCACACACTCCAACCCCGACGCTTCGACGGCCTCTTTGATCACTTCATAAGAGGCATCCAAATCCAGGACGCGGCCATCGGTATAATCGGTTTTTTTACCGAAACCTTGAACTACAAAACATGTTTTCATGACAAAAATCCCTTAAAATGTTGTAACTGGAAATGTTTGGCGGCATAAACCTTGCCTAATCTTTGAATATCCGGGATATGTTCGACAGAATCCAACACCTGCACTGTGCCGGCGGCGATATCGTTCAGACCGAGGGCGTTCAAGCCTTCCTGAGTCACATCGGGATCGTAGCGCAGATAGGTAAACAATTTGGAACCTGTCCAGTTGGGATCGTTTTCGCCGGGAATCACCATATCGCCAATTTCCCGGTCGATAGGCGATCCATGCCTGCATTCTCCCAGGATCCGGCAAGTCATGTCCCAACCCGCGGAAGCGGCATTCATCAAAGCGCAGGGAATATTCTTGGCATTGTCAATCAAGTTAAGATCATTCGCTTGCAGCCCCGCCCTGGCTTTGGCGGCGCTGCCGGTACCGATTGACACAATCAGCAGTTTATCGGCACCCGTAGGCCAATTAATATGATAGGGTTTAGCGGTCGCCATCTGGAACGCCAAAAAGGCAGGATTGTTATAAGTGGTAACGCCGCCATCGACAAACACAAAACCATAGGGATTGGCAGTATCCTTACCGAGAGTTATCATCTCCGGCGGAAAATAAGTCGGTGCGGCAGTGCTGGCCCGTACCAACTGCCAGAGCGGCAGCTTCAGATTACAGTCGCCGCGCTCCGGCTGGTTATATTTGGCAAACGGATTGTTGCTGAGCGGCCAGGGCGAATCGGTCGTCGCGTTACGCATGACCATCATCAGCAGGGGGCGTAGATTAAGGCTGCCGAGCGTAGCATCTTTCTCATTTAACTGTGTGTCCAGCACCGTCTTGAGCATTTTGGCCAGAGGCTCGCTGTTGTAATCGTATTGCAGGCGTTTGAATAGTGAAGCCTTGTCGAACATTTGTTTGCCGCTGTCGAGATAAAACTGTCGAATTTTGGCCATTGACATTCCTGATGCAATGCAGGTTGCGATAATCGCACCGGTACTGGTGCCGCAGACGAAATCAAAATAATCGGCCAGCACAAAGTCCGGCCCCTTACCTAATTTATTGCGTAATTCCTCTTCAATCTTCAATAAAATTTCGACGCTCATCAGTCCCAAAATACCGCCGCCGTCACAGGCGAGAATTTTTTTGGGACCAGGAGATTGGATGCGGTAAACGACATTTTGATTCATCTGGAATTCCCTCTAGGTTGGCAACAAGTGGTGAAATACGGATAAGAGCCTACCGGGTAGCATCTATCCGAGAGCGGTGATGCGGAAAAACTTGAAAGCTGCGCAGGCCGCAGTCATCCTGGCCATGAGCAGGCCAATTGCGGGGACATCAGTAGGACTGGCTTAATGGTTTCCATTCGCAAGGCAACTCCCCCATATTAAACTTAAACTTGCATCAGGTATTAAACCTGAGGTAACGGCCTTCTTTCTGCGCGTCTTCTCTGGAGTAAGTGACGGCATGAACCTGATTGCCTGAAGCGTCTTTTAACCGTATTGTTCCGCCTCTATTTCCCAATTGAACACTGTCACCCGATAATACGATAATGCGGGATTCCCCCGCCTGCAGAATACCGGAAATGCTTTCTACATTGCCGTTTCTATCAACAAGGCTCCAATTGATGAGATTGACTGCTGAAGAAGTCGTGTTACCGATGACGACAGCTTCTCTCCCGATATCATTTCCGGTTGGATTGACTAATGCCCGCTCGATGTAGATTTCGGGGTTTGATACTGTGCCGGGAACTGTGCCGGGCAAACCTCCGGGTGGAATCGGCGCCGCACTTGGCAGACGGTTTCCGTTCGTATCGTTAGTGGGTAGCCATTGCGACTGAAAGCGTAGAAAAAGGCCTACATAGCGGTTCGGAAATCTTAAAATAAGACCGCCGTCCTGAAACACGCCATTATCCTCCTGATGAGGGCCGGGCGGATTACCCTGGTTCATATGGACATCATGTAACCCCTGGACAGTACCAAACTCCCTATCGATTGTCCTGGGATTAGGAGATTGGCCGGGTTCCGGAAATTTGGCCCCAAACACGAACAGGTCGCCATTTTGCGATTTAAGATTATTTAGATAAGTAACAAGAGTATCTTGCAGATCGTCATTTTCGCCAGGACCTGTAGGCGGCGCTTCGATGCCGGTCGGCCAATCAAAGAGAGGAGAGCGAAAAAAATCCAAGGCATTCGATACAGAACGGTCATTTACTGGCAGCAAAGTAAATCCGGGTGACAGACTGGAAAGGCCGCCGAGTACCGGGTGGCTTTGCAGTGGATCGGCCCTATGAAAGATCAGGAATGACTGATCCGCCGACAAGACATTGACGGGTATCCGCCACGCCTGATTGTTGCCGTCAATTACCCTAATCTGAAGGTGGGGCGTGTCATCGTTATCCTCACGTTTGAATACATCGACTTTGCCTTCTAACACGCCGTAATATATTGACATCGGAGATCCCCTTATTTTTGGAATAAAAATGAAATACAGGGTTATCTGAATTAACGTTCAAACTCAGTTTTAGCGGATTGTTAGGCATTAACGATGTAATGTCAAGTTGCTGATTTGGCGTTTTTCAATGAGGGTATTTTACTG
>JBAQEN010000864.1:0-13763 GCA_049286765.1 Methylococcaceae bacterium | reverse complement strand
CTGCCGTTTATCGGGTCGCCACCAATGCCTACCGAAGTAGAAATGCCAATATCCAAACGCATCATTTGATCGGCGGCTTCATAGCCTAACGTACCTGAACGGCCGACGATACCGACATTACCCTGCTTGTAAATATGCCCAGGCATAATTCCCAGCATGGCGCGTCCCGGGCTGATTGTACCCGCACAATTGGGCCCGGTGAGTATCATGCGCTCTTCTTTTCGGAAACGGCGCAGAAAGTTCTTCACCTTCATCATGTCCTGCGTAGGAATACCGTCTGTAATTGCCACACAATATTTGATACCCGCATCAGCAGCTTCCATGATGGAATCGGCGGCAAAAGCAGGTGGTACAAAGATAATACTGGCTTCAGCCCCAACTTGGCGCACAGCTTCTTTTACGGTATTAAAAACCGGCAAACCTAAGTGGGTTTGACCGCCTTTACCCGGGGTAATGCCACCGACTACTTTAGAACCATAGTTAATCATGTCCTGAGCGTGAAAACTGCCGATTTTTCCGGTAAAGCCCTGAACAATAATGCGTGTTGTTTCGTCAATTAAAATAGCCATTTTATGCTCCCTGAGCCGCTTCTTTTGCAACCACTTCATTGCGTGCTTGCACCGCTTTTTCAGCCGCTTCGGCCAAGGTTTCAGCGGTAATGATAGGCAGTCCACTTTCTGCGATAATTCGTCGGCCTTCTTCTACATTGGTACCAGACAAACGCACGATTAACGGCACTTTCATGTCGATTTTTCTAACCGCCTGAACCACACCTTCAGCGATCCAGTCACAGCGGTTGATTCCGGCAAAAATATTAACCAGCATGGCTTTAACACCCTTGTCGGCCAAGACTAACCGGAAGGCTTTTTCAGTTCGTTCAGCCGAGGCGCCGCCACCTACGTCCAGGAAATTGGCTGGCTCACCACCTGCCAGTTTTATCATATCCATTGTCGCCATCGCCAGGCCTGCACCGTTAATCATGCAACCGATGTCCCCGTCTAATCCGACATAGCTCAAGCCGCGGTCTGCAGCTGCCATTTCCCGCGGGTCTTCCTGGGTTTTATCGCGCAATTCAGAGATTTTTTGCTGCCTGAACAAAGCATTATCATCAAAGCCCATTTTTGCGTCCAGCGCCACTAATTCACCACTTTTTGTGACCACCAGCGGGTTGATTTCCAGCATACTGGCATCTAGCGCACGCAAAGCACGGTAACAGCCTTTGATGGTTTTAACAGCATGACTCATGATTTCAGCATCCAATCCCAAGGCAAAGGCCATTTCACGCGCCTGGTAGTCTTGCAGGCCAACAGCAGGTTCGATATAAATCTTAATTATTGCTTCCGGATTATTGACCGCCAATTCTTCAATTTCCATGCCGCCCTGCGCAGAACCGACCATGACAATACGTTCTGAGCTACGATCAACCAAAAAACAGAAATACAATTCTTTGGCAATATCAGTTCCTGCTTCGACATACAATCTTGCACACACTTTACCCGAAGGGCCGGTTTGATGGGTTACCAGTCTTTTACCCAATAAATAATCAGCCGCCGCTTGAACTTCATCGTGGGTTTTACAAATTTTAATGCCGCCTGCTTTGCCACGCCCGCCGGAATGAATCTGTGCTTTCACTGCCCACACATGACCGCCGATTTCTCTGGCGCGTTGCACCGCATCCTCCGGACTATACGCCAATCCGCCTTCAGCGATTTTCACGCCGTAGCCATTTAAAATATCTTTCGCCTGATATTCATGAATATCCACAGCATCTCCCTCGTTGATTTCTTATTAAGGTAAAAGGCACAAGGCGATGTTTAGTTCGCCTTTAGTCTTGCCCCACTATTGAGTTTTTGCAGCAATTGCCTCAGCCGCCTTTACCACGTTGTTTGCCATTTTCTCTGAAGCGGCATCAATTAACCGGCCATCCAGGGAAGCCGCACCCTTACCTTGCGCCGCCGCCTCTTGTAAAGCCGCCAGAATTCGTTTGGCTTTTTCAACCTCAGTTGCAGGAGGCGTAAAAATTTCGTTTGCCAATGCAACTTGTGACGGATGAATGGCCCATTTACCTTCACAGCCTAAGGCCGCCGCGCGTTTGCCTGCCATGATGTAACCTTCTGGATCTTTAAAGTCACCAAAGGGGCCATCGATAGGACGCAATCCGTAGGCGCGGCATGCAACTGTCATCCGACTAATAGCTGCATGCCACTGATCACCCGGATAATCAGGATTTAATCCGCCGATGTTGGTGGTTCTTGCGCGATTACTTGCCGCGTAATCAGCCACACCAAAGTGCAAGGCTTCAAGACGGCCTGATGCGCCATTCCGCGCAATATCCTCAACATTCGCCATTCCTAATGCGGTTTCAATCAAGGCTTCTATACCAATTTTATTTTTCAGGCCCTGCTGCATTTCCAATTGGTTAAGCATCGCTTCAACCATATAGACGTCAGCATAGACACCCACTTTAGGGATTAAAACAGTGTCCAGTTTGGCGCCACACTGTTCAACCAAATCAACGACATCGCGCACCATGTATTGGGTATCCAGGCCATTGATGCGCACAGAAATGGTAATACCATAACCCTTCCAATCCAGATCATTAATCGCTTCAATAATATTTTTTCTGGCACGTAATTTATCATCAGGAGCCACAGCATCTTCAAGATCCAGAAAAATGAAATCCACTCCACTTTTCATCGCTTTCTCGAACATATCGGGGTTTGAACCCGGAACAGCCAATTCACTGCGTTGTACGCGTTGAATAGACGCCGTAAATAAAGTGTGACTCATTATAGCTACCTGCGTTAAGGGTACTGAACTCAGTACCTGAATAATTAATCCGGCTTGTGGACCCACTTACAGCAACAAGCTGTAGATGAGAATTCATTGTCACTTTACAGATAAATCCGCAAGTGAAGATCAGACGCATCCACGCTTATGCTTAAGCCGGAAACAAATAAATTGTCCATTCTACTTTTAGCATAGGAAAAGTTCAATTTTTAACGTTCATATTCTATATTACTAAACAAATCAAATCTTGCCCATTATCAGTGGCTATGTCATCATTAAGCATTTTTTGGCACTGGCTTTTTAATCTCCTAGCCTGCACCTATCCGCTTGTTCAACTACTTACTGAGGCAATACCATGGCTGGTCGTAACCACCTATATATTCCAGGCCCTACCAACGTACCTAATGAAATTCTGAATGCGATGCATATCGCTATGGAGGACCATCGTTCTCCAATTTTCCCCAAACTGCTAACGCCTCTGTTACAAGACCTGAAAAAAATCTTTAAAACAAAAACAGGACAGGCTTTTGTGTTCCCTGCTACTGGAACTGCGGGGTGGGAAATCGCATTAACAAACACGTTAAATCCAGGGGATAAAGTATTGATCTATCGTTTTGGTCAATTCAGCCATTTATGGGCTGAAATGGGGAAACGCCTGGGCTTCGATGTTGAAATTCATCAGGAAACCTGGGGCAAAGGCATACCACTGGATAAACTGGAAGCGCGTTTAAAGGAAGATACAGGGCACGAAATCAAGGCTGTGCTGGCGACTCATAATGAAACAGCTACCGGTGTTACCAGCGATATTGCAGGTGTTCGTAAAGCCATGAACGCTGCAAGCCACCCTGCCCTGTTATTCGTAGACGGTGTCAGCTCCATTGCCAGCCTTGATTTTCGCATGGACGAATGGGGGGTTGACGGCGCCATCAGCGGCTCGCAAAAAGGTTTTATGTTGCCGGCAGGCGGCGCTTTTTTGGCATTCAGTCAGAAAGCTTTAAAAGCGACTGAAAAATCGACCTACCCGCGTTGTTTTCTGGATTTAACAGACCAGATGAACGCCAACAAAGATGGCTACACACCTTACACACCGGCTTTGCCTATCCTCTATGGTTTACGTAAAGCACTTGACATGTTACTCGAAGAAGGCCTGGAAAATGTATACGCACGTCACTACCGCCTGGCGGAAGGCACGCGCAAGGCAATTGCAGCTTGGGGTTTAAAATTATGCGCTCAACCTGGCTTTGAGTCTGACACTGTTTCTGCAATCATTGTCCCTGAAGACAAAGACGCACGCTCTGTCATCAGCACCGCTTTTTGCAAATACAATATTTCTTTAGGTGCAGGTCTTTCCGAACTTGCCGGCAAGGCCTTCCGTATCGGTCACGTAGGTGACATGAATGACGTGTCCATGCTGGGGGCTATCGCAGGTGTTGAGATGGCATTATTAGACTGCGGTTTTGACATCAAACCGGGTAGCGGGGTTGCTGCGGCTATTGAATACTATCGTTCAACAGCGAAATAACCTGCCTGAAATAGCGTAACCCGCTGTCACTGCCGGGTTACGCTCCGCTATCCTAAAAATATCTTGCGTCCAAAGCCATGGCAACACACTGTGGAGAATCATTCAATGACCAAACCTAAAGTCATAGTCACTCGTAAATGGCCTGCTGAAGTCGAAGCACAGTTAAAAGCACTTTACGATGTACAGTTAAACGAGTCTGACATCCCGATGACGGCCGACGAACTTAAACAAGCGCTGCTAAATGCGGATGCCTTATTACCCACCGTAACTGACTTGATTACTGCCGACATCCTCAGTGTTGAAGGCAAACGCGCTAGAATCATCGGCAATTTCGGCGTAGGTTATAACAATATCGATATCAATGCCGCCAAAGAACAAGGGCTGGTTGTCACCAATACGCCACACGTTTTAACCGACTGCACCGCTGATATCGCCATGCTATTGCTGTTAATGTCGGCACGGCGCGCCTCAGAAGGTGACCGTCTGATACGCAGTCAACAATGGACAGGCTGGCGGCCAACACATATGTTGGGACAAAAAGTAACGGGTAAAACGCTGGGGCTAATCGGTTTTGGTCGCATTGCCCAGGCGATGGCAAAAAAAGCCCATCATGGTTTCGGCATGAAAATCCTGTTTTATGCGCCTTCACAACCGGCACAGAGCATCATAGACGACTTGCAAGCCACCCGCTGTGAAACTGTTGAAGTGTTATTATCAGAAGCCAATTTCGTCTCATTGCACTGCCCTGGCGGCGAGGCAACCCGGCATTTAATCAATGAACAACGCCTGAAACTGATGCGTCCATCCGCTCATTTAATCAATACCGCACGCGGCGATGTTGTCGACAGCAAGGCCCTGATTAAAGCATTAACAGAAGGCTGGATTGCCGGCGCGGGTTTAGACGTTTTTGAAGGCGAACCGGCTATCGATCCCGGCTTTCTGAAACTGGATAATGTTGCCCTGTTACCTCATTTAGGTAGCGCAACGGAAGAAACCCGCGTCGCAATGGGTAATCGCGTATTGGAAAATATTGCCGCATTTTTTGCAGGTCTTGAGCCAAGCGACAGAGTTGTTTAGCACGCCAAGGCTATACAGCGCAAATTGCCGCAAGGAACGTGCATAAAATAATTCCGGCGAATCTATCCTTAATATATCCAGGGCGGATGGCATCAGTATTTCAAACGCCCAAAACATATATGCACGTTACTTAATTTAAAGATGCAAGGTCAAAACAAATGTCGAACCGCATCTTTCTCTTCTTTTAACTCAGTTTCTGTAAGTTTCATTCTTTGCCTGCTAAATTCATTAATAGACAGGCCTTTTACGATACTCGCCTTGCCGCCGACTACCGTTACCGGAAACGAATAAATCAGATCTTTGGCTATGCCATAACTACCGTCAGAAAGCACCCCCATACTGACCCAATCCCCTTCTTCAGTACCCAATACCCAATCTCTCATTTGATCAATCGCTGCATTAGCGGCGGATGCCGCGCTCGATTGGCCTCTAGCCTTAATAACAACCGCACCGCGTTGCTGAACAGTAGGAATAAATTCATTGACAAACCAGTCCTCTTCAACCAACGATAAGGCATCCTGGCCTTTTACCTTGGCATGATGTAAATCAGGATATTGCGTAACCGAATGATTACCCCAGATAATAATATTTTTTATATCCGTGGTCAGAACGCCGCATTTGTCGGCCAATTGACTTATCGCTCGATTGTGATCCAACCGGGTCATTGCCGAAAAATTCTCTGGCCTTAAATCAGGAGCGTTTTTCAAAGCAATCAAGGCATTGGTATTTGCAGGATTACCCGTTACCAACACTTTTACATCTCTGCTGGCTACAGCATTTAAAGCCTTGCCTTGTACCGAAAAAATATCGGCATTTGCTTCCAATAAATCTTTGCGTTCCATACCTGGCCCTCTTGGACGCGCACCCACCAGGAAAGCATAATCAACATTCCTGAATGCCACCATAGGATCGTCAGTTATTTCAATCCTGTGCAGCAAGGGGTTAGCACAATCATTTAGCTCCATCACGACGCCCTGCAAAGCATTCATTGCTGGCGTAATTTCCAGCAAATGCAGAACTATGGGCTGATCAGGACCTAGCAATGAACCCGCGGCCAAACGAAAAAGCAAAGAATAGCTTATTTGTCCTGCCGCACCGGTAACTGCTATATGAACAGGTGTTTTCATTTATTTTCCTTTTATTTTTTTGATTTAAACAGAGCTTATAGAGCTTATTTTGATAAAGCCACATTAATAATCGGCAATCATTTTTTCCGACAACACGAGTAACAGCCGGGTAGCCGCTCTTTTTACAGATATTACCCTTACAAGCGAACGAATTGCCGGCAATCAGGAACAATCGTATCATTCCTGCCACAGTAAAAACACCCCTGTGAGTTCAGCTTAATCAAGGCATACTTTTTTTTATCGGGTATAATATGGCACAAAATTATCACATTAACACATAGATACGGATACGTTAATGAAAAAACTGCTATTCCAATTCGACACAGACTCTCATCCATCCGTTTTCGATACGGTTGTAGGCTATGATGGTGGAGCAGACCACGTTATCGGGCATGGAGGATTGATGCCGGAAAACGTCACAGGATTAGTAGAAGGCGCTATCTTTACCCGCGCACCCAAAGATAAAAAAAACACCGCCATTTTTGTTGGCGGCAGCGACATGATTGCCGGTCAAAAATTATTTTCTGCCATACAAAGCTGCTTTTTTCCCGGATTTCAAGTCTCTGTAATGCTGGACAGTAACGGCAGTAACACTACTGCAGCCGCAGCCGTTGCCAAACTGGCATCCAGCGGCATACTCGCCGGTAAAAAAGCCGTGGTATTAGCGGGTACAGGTCCTGTAGGGCAACGTGCAGCGGCTATGCTGGCTCAAGAAGGCGCAAGCGTATCGTTGACTGCGCGTAAAATGGAGCGTGCTATAAAAGCCTGCAACAACATAAAGGTACGTTTTGGCGTTGATGTAACCCCTATTGAAGCCATTGACAATAATGCCAGAGCCCGAGCCATTGAAAACGCCAATATTGTCTTGGCAACAGGTGCAACGGGTGTTGAACTGCTCACAGCTGACCAGTGGCAATATAATAGCAGTATTGAAATGATCGCCGATGCTAATGCCACTCCGCCTTTGGGCATTGGCGGCACAGATGTGATGGATAAAGGAGAGCTGCGCCATGGCAAAATCGTCTGGGGCGCAATTGGCTTTGGCACGTTAAAACTGGCTTTACACCGCGCCTGTATTGCCAAATTATTTGAAAATAACACGCAGATTCTTGATGCCGAAAACATCTTTGCCTTAGCTAAAGAAATGGCTTAATTATTACCTTTTCTTAATGAGCTTTCCAACAAACCCAATAACCTTGTCATCAAGAAAAGATGCCTTAAGCATTTTTCAAGCAGGAATTGCAGCCGCTGATCCTTATCAAGCTGTTAAAAGATGTTTGTTTGCAGTTGACCAGCAATTAGAAATTTTATTAAATCTGGATAACAAGGCACAAAAGCGTACAGGAAAATGGCCCAAAATCCATCTTATCGCTTTTGGCAAAGCAGCTTGCGCTATGACAAAGGCCGCTCAAGAAATCATCCCCGCCCACCTACTCACGGATTTTGGCATCGCCGTTACCAATTATGAAAACGTAACAGCCATTGATAATATTGAAGTCATCGGGGCCTCGCATCCGCTGCCCGATGCGGCTGGTCTTGATGCCGCCAAGAAGTGTGCTGAACGGATAAGCCGCGCGCAAAAGGATGAACTGGTATTGGTGTTGGTCAGTGGAGGCGGTTCTGCGCTAATCCCTTACCCTGTCGACTCGATTACGCTACAAGAAAAGATTGCCACCACCGGTTTACTGCTGGCCTGCGGCGCAACGATCAACCAGATCAACTGTGTCCGCAAACATTTGTCACTGTTAAAAGGCGGCGGTCTGGCAAAGCTGGCGGTACCTGCGGATTTGCATGCGCTAATTTTATCGGATGTGTTAGGCGATGAGCTAAGCGCTATTGCCAGCGGACCGACCGTCCCGGACCCTAGCACATTTGACGATGCTATTGCCGTTTTTACAGCCAAAGGTATTTGGGACAAGGTTCCCGCCAATGTTCAACAACATTTGCAACAGGGAAAACAGGGTAAAGTCCCGGAAACACCGAAGCCTGGCGATAACGCTTTTAATAATACCGCGCACACATTAATCGGCAGCAATACTATTAGTGTCAACGCAACGCTCAAAGCCAGTACTTTGCTGGGTTACGAAG
Organism: Methylococcaceae bacterium; assembly: GCA_049286765.1. GTDB lineage: Bacteria > Pseudomonadota > Gammaproteobacteria > Methylococcales > Methylomonadaceae > JAGXGJ01. Next base: position 5,159 of record JBAQEN010000864.1, on the reverse strand, counting down.
CACAGTTATACGATGCGCATCTTTGCGGTGAGGCGAAAAATGAAGCTGAAAAATGGGTACGTTACGCAAAACACTTAATCGACAACGGCATCGGCAAGCCACTGGCCTTAATAGCGGGCGGCGAAACCACTGTTACCTTGAAGGGCAGTGGTCGCGGCGGCCGTAACCAGGAAATGGCCCTGGCTTTTGCTATCTCTTCGCAGCAGCACAACTTAACAAGCCACTGGACATTCTTAAGCGGCGGCACCGATGGGCGTGACGGCCCAACGGATGCGGCTGGAGGCATCGTCGATCAAGACACAATAAAACGCATGATCCAGGCCGGCATAGACCCGGTCGCCATGCTGGACAATAACGATTCCTACACTGCATTAAATAGTTCACAGGATTTACTTGTTACAGGTGCAACCGGGACTAACGTAGCTGACCTGCAAGTATTACTTATCCATCCGGATTCTTACACAAACACCACTGTTATTCAGGAGACACAATGTTTAAAAAATCTATGACAATTGCCGGTTTTGATGATGCACTGTTCCAGGCGATGGAAGAAGAGCGCCTCCGTCAGGAAAATCATATCGAACTGATCGCCTCTGAGAATTACGCGAGTCCGCGTGTAATGGAAGCACAAGGCTCTCAGTTGACCAATAAATATGCTGAAGGCTATCCAGGCAAACGTTATTATGGCGGCTGTGAATTTGTTGATAAAGTCGAGCAATTAGCTATCGACCGCGCCAAAGCGTTGTTTGACGCTGATTACGCTAACGTACAGGCGCACTCGGGCTCACAGGCCAACATGGCAGTATTCATGGCTTTAATTCAACCGGGTGACACCATACTGGGCTTAAGTTTGGCTGACGGCGGTCACCTGACGCACGGCGCCAAACCCAATTTTTCCGGCAAAATTTATAACGCTGTTCAATATGGATTAAATCCTGAAACGGGTGAAATTAACTATGACCAGGTTGAAGCATTAGCCCTGGAACACAAACCGAAAATGATTATTGCCGGTTTTTCTGCTTACTCACGCGTCTGGGATTGGCAACGATTCCGCAACATTGCCGATCAAGTGGGTGCTTATTTTGTCGTCGATATAGCGCACGTCGCCGGTTTAATCGCAGCGGGCTTATATCCAAACCCTGTCCCGATTGCAGACGTTGTTACCAGCACCACACACAAATCCCTGCGCGGCCCGCGCGGTGGACTCATTCTGTGCAAAAGTAATCCTGAAATTGAGAAAAAAATCGATTCCAGTATTTTTCCGGGCATACAAGGTGGTCCTGCCATGCATATTATCGCCGCGAAAGCTGTTGCCTTTAAAGAAGCCATGGAGCCTGAATTCCGCGTTTATCAGCAACAAGTCATTAAAAACGCGCAGGCAATGGCCAGGGTTTTTATCGAACGCGGTTTTGATGTGGTTTCAGACGGTACCGACGATCACCTGATGCTCGTTTCCCTGATTGCCAAAGGCATTACCGGAAAAGCGGCCGATGCCGCACTAGGCAAAGCGCATATCACCGTCAACAAAAACGCCGTACCCAACGACCCGCAATCGCCGTTTGTCACCAGCGGCATTCGTGTCGGCACGCCGGCGCCAACAACACGCGGCTTTAAAGAAGCGGAAATGATCGAAATCGCCAATATGATGTGTGACGTTATGGAAAACATCGAAGACGAAGAAGTGCTCGCTATCGTTCGTGAAAAAGTCAGTAATCTTTGCGCGCGGTTTCCGGTTTATAGTTGAGCGGATTGAGATGATGTTAATTCTACTTTGTGATATTAATGCGCAAGTTTCTCATACTCGCCGCGAAGTGAGCAGAACAAACTCGCTTTTAAGCTAACAAAGTAGAGTTAGAATATTAAATCCTGAATGCCATGAATCTTGGCATCCAGTGCATAAAAACACGGGAATTCGCTTAAGATGGATATTTTATAAATCATATTGAAGGGGAAATTAGCCATGAATAACCTGACCAGTAAAACCTGTGAAGTATGCAGAATTGGCGCGCCATTGGCGAGCCAGGCAGATATTGACGGATTTATGCCGCAATTGCAAGGGTGGGAGCTAATTGAAATTGATGGCATAAAGCGCTTAAAAAAAACTTTCAAGTTCGATAATTTTGAAGCTGCCTTATCGTTTACTAATAAAATCGGCGCGCTTTGCCAGCAAGAAGGCCACCATCCGGCGATTTTAACGGAATGGGGCAAAGTGACTGTGACCTGGTGGTCGCATAAGATAAAAGGATTACACGTTAATGATTTTATTATGGCCGCCAAGACCGACGCATTAATATAACGGCATCTTCATAAACGCTCACTATACAGCGATTCAAAAAAAATTTCCCTCAGGTGTAAGGTTTTGTTGAGTCTTTTTCCGGATAAAATTCGCTTATCTCCAAGCCGCATATTTTCGGTTGCCGATTAATCAATAGCTTAGCTAAGAGAAGGTGCGCTCAACAACCCAACGTTTCAATAACACCGCGCCCAAGTGTCTTTAATTTTTTCAGCTGCGTAAGATTGAGCTACTCGTCTGTAAATTTAACTGCGGTTGCTCGGTAACCGGCACCACCTGCATAAGCTAGAATTGACGGATACTTTTCAGGCGCTCTTTCAAGAACAGCGCAAGAGGCAACAGTATCGCTTTGTTAGCAGTATGCACATTGACGTGCAGAAAATTATTCCCCAGGGCATCAACAATGCTATGTCGCTTGTGGCCCTTCACTTTTTTCCGCCATTGCTTCCGCCTTCTTCACTAGCATAGTATTTTAACACTTTGAGCATCAATAATGCCGTAGCTTGGAACGGCTTTACTATATGTCTTGAGACGAACACTACATCGTGAACTGCCGCACCGGAAATCCAATGAATATAGTTCAGAAGTTATCGGATTGTGTGATTCAATCCGTAATCAGCCGCCTGATTTTTTCCTGCCGTTTTTATAACGGTGGCCCCCTAACCATAATTGCTTGAAAATATTTTATGCTTTTGGTGTTTAATAAATAGCCAGCGAATCTCAAGAAATAAGTCCAGCCGATTTGTCAGTGAGGACATTATTGACTCTCTCTAACCAGGAACGATCATGTTTGACAAGCTCTATTCTGTTTTTTTGCCGGTGCATTGGCTTATTCTCTTTGCATTATTTGCAGGAATTTGTGCGATTTTATACGGCCTAATTTCAATCAAGTGGATTAAAGCTCAACCTGCCGGTAATGAACAAATGCAGGCGATTGCCGCCGCCATACAGGAGGGAGCCAAAGCCTACTTATCGAGACAATACAAGATCGTAGCGCTGGTTGGCATTATTCTTCTTTCGATAATTGCATTCTTTTTAAACTGGGAAACAGCGGGCGGTTTCGTTATAGGAGCAATGTTTTCAGCAATGGCCGGCTTTATCGGCATGCATATTTCCGTGCGTGCAAATGTTCGTACTGCACAGGCGGCCAATACAGGTATCGATCGGGCCTTTTTGATTGCAATCAGGGGCGGATCTATTACCGGGATGCTGGTTGCCGGCCTCGGACTTTTGGCCGTCAGCGGCTATTACGGAATTTTACTGATAAGCGGTGTACATGAACCCTTGCAGGCCATGATCGGGGTTGCTTTCGGGGCCTCTTTAATCGCAATATTCGCCCGCCTCGGTGGCGGTATTTTTACCAAAGGCGCTGATGTCGGCGCCGATCTGGTCGGTAAGTTGGAGGCCGGAATTCCTGAAGATGATCCACGAAATCCGGCTGTTATTGCCGATAATGTCGGCGATAACGTAGGCGATTGCGCAGGTATGGCGGCGGATTTATTCGAATCGTACACAGCTTCGCTGATTGCGACCATGCTACTGTCAGAGCTGCTGGTTACAGGAAATAACAACATTAATCTTTATCCGCTCGTGTTAGTGGGCATCTCCATCCTGACTTCCATAATCAGCATCTTCTGTATCAGGATCGGCAGCGATGGCAACATCATATCTGCGCTGTACAGAGGGGTGATTGTGTGTGCCTTTTTAACGGTATTGACCTATTATCCTGTCACTCAATGGCTACTGGGAGAGACACTGATTATCAATGGGAAGACCGTGCCATCGCTTAACCTGTTTTATTCGGCAATTATCGGTTTGGGTTTAATGGCCGCCTTGATGCCGGTAACCGTCTACTATACGTCCAGCGACTATGCCCCTGTCCGTTATATAGCAAAAGCTGCAACTACGGGTCACGGCACTAATGTCATTGCCGGACTCAGTGTATCAATGAAAGCAACGGTGGCGCCGGTTATACTAATTTGCTTCAGTATGTGGATATCCTATCAACTCGCCGGTTTATTCGGCATTGCGATTGCTTCAGTCGGCATGATGTCCTTAACCGGCCTGATCGTCGCTGTGGACGCCTATGGACCGATTACCGATAATGCGGGCGGCATTGCTGAAATGGCAAAAATGCCCGAAGCAATACGCAAGATTACCGATGCCCTGGATGCTGTCGGCAATACAATGAAAGCCGTAACCAAGGGATCTGACTTGGGTTCCGCAGGTCTTGCGGCGTTGGTGTTGTTTTCTGGCTATACCAGTCAAATGGGAGGCCTGATTTGTGACCTGGGCGATATCAGGGTTATTATCGGGTTGTTACTCGGCGCCCTCATCCCCTATTTGTGTGCTGCACTGGCTATGGAGGCGGTTGGCAAAGCCGCCGGCGATATTGTTGATGAAGTTCGCCGTCAATTTAAAGAAATTCCCGGCATCATGGATTACACCGCCAAACCGGATTATTCCAAAGCTGTCGATATACTGACGATTTCAGCGATCAGAAAAATGCTGGTTCCGGCCTTGCTGCCGGTTTGCATTCCGGTCATCGCCGGGTTCACCTTGGGCAAAGAAGCCTTGGGCGGCGTATTGATAGGTGCGATTATCTCGGGTCTATGCATTGCCATTTCCATGAGCGTGGGCGGCGGGGCCTTTGATAACGCCAAAAAATATATTGAAGCAGGGCACTATGGCGGCAAAGGTTCTCCTGCGCATAAAGCTTCGATTACCGGCGATACCGTGGGCGATCCCTACAAGGACACTGCCGGTCCAGCCGTCAATATTATTATCAAAATGGTTAATATTATTGCCTTGTTGATTGCACCCCTTATAAGTTGAATGCAAGGAAAATCTAAACCCTATCTTTATT
>JBAQEN010000863.1:0-2749 GCA_049286765.1 Methylococcaceae bacterium | reverse complement strand
ATCGTGTCGGTCCTCTCGCAACGATACGCTGTAAACCCCGCCAGGTCCGGAAGGAAGCAACGGTAGCAGCAGATTCGTGTGCCGGGATGCGGCTGGTGCGATTACCGCCCGATTTAATTGATCACTTGACTTGGTCGCAACTTTACGAGCCTGCAATGAATTACCAGGTTCTCGCCAGAAAATGGCGCCCCTCTAATTTCACACAAGTTGTTGGACAGCAACATGTCGTCAAATCGTTGATGAACGCTTTGCAACATGACCGCCTCCATCATGCCTATTTATTTACCGGAACGCGCGGCGTAGGCAAAACCACAATTGCCCGGATTTTAGCCAAAGCTGTTAATTGTGAAAATCTCCAGGATTTTAATCCTTGCGGCGTATGCAGTGTGTGCCGTGATCTGGATCAAGGGCGATTTCTGGATTTGATCGAAGTGGATGCGGCATCGCGCACGAAAGTGGAAGATACCCGCGATTTGCTGGACAATGCCCAATATGCCCCCACTCATGGCCGCTATAAAGTCTATCTGATCGACGAAGTCCACATGCTATCCGGACACAGTTTCAATGCCTTATTGAAAACCCTGGAAGAGCCGCCGCCGCATGTAAAATTCCTGTTGGCCACAACAGACCCGCACAAAATTCCTGTTACCGTGCTGTCCCGCTGCCTGCAATTTAATTTGAAGCAATTGCTGCCCCGCCAGATTTTCCTGCAAATGCAATTCATACTTGAACAGGAACAAATTGAATTTGAAGCCGCCGCCCTGAAATTAATAGCACGCGCCGCTGACGGCAGTATGCGCGACGGTTTAAGCCTGCTGGATCAAGCCATTGTCTTTGGCAACGGCAAGGTGGCGGCAGAAGATGTCAGCGCCATGCTGGGCACCGTTGCGCAGCAGCCTGTTGAGGATATATTAAGCGCTTTGGCCCAGGGCGATGCGCCGGCGATTATGGCTAAAATAAGTGAAATTGCCAATACACAACCCGATTTCAGCGATGTATTGCGGCAGATATTGCAGCTGCTGCATCGTATCGCGTTGATTCAGCAAATACCTGGTGCAATCGATCAGGATTTTGATGGCGAGATGATTGCTGCATTATCATCCCAATTGACTCCCGAAGATGTTCAACTTTATTATCAAACAGGTTTGATAGGCCAGAGAGACCTGGATTTAGCCCCCGATCCACGCAGTGGTTTTGAAATGGTCATGCTGCGTATGTTGACTTTCAGGCCGGCTGCGGTTGAAGCTAAACCGGTCAAACCGGCTCAGATTCGTCAGACGATTGATAAAAAGGCTCGGACTGTTGAGAAACCGGCAGTAATAGAGGCAACATCCAAAGTTGCTGAAAAAAGCACCCTGGAAACAGTTAGTCAAAAACACGATGAGAATTGGACTGACATGATTGCCGCAATGAAGATTAATGGCCTCACCAGAGAATTTGCCAATAATTGTGTGCTAGAAAATATTGATGATAAAGTCTGCACTTTAATAGTAGAACCTGGCTATATCAGGAGCGCCCGTGCAGAAGAAACCTTACAGAAAGCATTGCAGACATACCGGGGGACTCCGCTAAAGCTGGTCATTAATGCTAAAAAAACCACAATCGATACGCCAGCTATTCAACTGGCTAAAGAACGCGGGGATAAACAGCGAGCCGCTGAGGATGCTATAAATTCAGACGAAAACATTCAGGCTTTAAAAGATCATTTTGATGCGCGGGTCATGCCCGGCACCATAGAGCCTGTTTAACACCAGAGAGGATAAAGAAATGAAAAATGCATTAGGCAATATTATGCAGCAAGCCCAAAAAATGCAGGAAGATTTGAAGAAAGCACAGGAAGAACTGGCCTTGATGCAAGTCCTGGGTGAGTCCGGCGGCGGTTTGGTGACTATTGTGATGACTGGCAAGCGTGAAGCCAGGAAAGTGACCATTGATGATTCATTGCTGGGTGAAGATAAGGACATGCTCGAGGATCTGGTTGCTGCCGCTATTAATGACGCCGTAAATAAAGTCGCTAAAATGAAAAAAGAAAAAATGTCTGATATTACCGCTGGAATTCCATTACCTCCCGGATTCCAAATGCCTTTTTGATATGCAAAAAAAAGGTTTATTAGGACAGTTAATACAGAATTTATGCTGCTTGCCAGGCGTTGGACCTAAAACGGCTCAACGCATGGCGTTTCATCTGCTTCAGCGTGACCGCAATGGCGCAAAATTGCTGGCTGAAACATTGCTGCGCGCAATTGATAATATTGGTTATTGTCGGCAGTGCCGCACTCTTACTGAGGACACTCTGTGTGAAATCTGCGCCGACAATTCAAGAGACAGTGCTATTCTCTGTATAGTGGAAAGCCCGGCAGACGTCTGGATTGTTGAACAGGCAACAGTCTTCAAAGGCCATTATTTTATTCTGCATGGGCGATTATCGCCGTTAGATGGTATAGGACCTGATGAACTCGGTCTGGATTTGCTGGAACAAACCCTCGCAACCGGTACTATTAAAGAGCTGATTCTCGCCACCAACTCAACAGTAGAAGGCGAGGCAACCGCCTATTTTATCGGCGAACTGGCCAGAAAACATCGGGTTCTAGCCAGCAGGATAGCACACGGCGTACCGATGGGAGGCGAATTGGAGTTTATTGATAGCGGCACATTATCGCATGCGTTTAATGGGCGGAAAGAGGTTTAAGGACAGGGTACAAGGCCTGTTGCTCGCAGTTACAATTGTACTCAGTCGATCAGATAATTG
>JBAQEN010000862.1:0-4776 GCA_049286765.1 Methylococcaceae bacterium | reverse complement strand
GGCGTATATCAATGGTACGCCAATATTCCAGGTCATACCCGCATATGAACTGGCATAGCGATTCTTAAGATCTTGCTTGGCCAACATCCAGGCTAATTCTAAGCCCTTGATAAGGCCTTCGTTTGAGTGATCACGCATTTTTATTTTGAGCCTATTTCTACGAACTTATGAAGTGTTTAATGAAATCCAGAAATCGTTGCTTCGCAAGCTCTGGCGAGTATTGCTGTACGTATTGCCGCGTCCTTCGCGCGTATTCGGTGTAACTTCCGATATCTGTGCTTCGCCATGCTGATGAAGTTATTTCCTCAATTGAATCTGCTATAGCACATGACATAGCATCTATATCACCTGTAGGCGTTAGCTTCGCAAGGCCTCCAGCGATCGCCGGTGTGTTTGAGTTTTCATAGGCGATAACCTTGCACCCGCTGGCTAAGGCTTCCACGATAGGCACACAAAATCCCTCGTGATAGGTCGGGAGAACAAACAAATCGGCGTCTTGTAGAATTTGGCGTTTTGTTATCTCGCTCGCATTGCCGTGAATGGCTATTTTAACGCGATCTCCGAAAGACTGTTGCATTACCCCGGCAGTCTTTCGAATCTCTTCAAGCAACACAGCATCGGAAAAAGACAAATTTCCGACCATATCAAGACTCAACTGCATCGACTGGTTACGCTGAAGCACTCTATGAAGTGCTTCCAGCAGTTCTCCCGGTCCTTTTGGTCGAACAAATCGGCCAACGAACGCTAGACGGATCAGTCCATCAATGGCACTCGGTTTGCTTTCTGGCATCTGAAGGTCGCTATGAACTGCCAGAGGAAGGACCGTAGCAGGTGTGTGAATACCGGCCATCCGCAAAACATCAAGATTGGTTTGGCTAACGCATACAACATGGTCGGCAAAAACGATATTAGCCATCTGTTGAAATGATTTGTCTATCGTTGCATGGTTTTCATCAGAGACGAATTGTTTGGGCGTAATATTGTGAAAAACGATCAGGCGCTTTGCTCGCGCTGGCGCGACAGGGAGCAAATGGAACAGCGGATAGAACACACCGAAATGAAAAACGACAAGGTCGCTCGATTGAAAGTGAAGATCGAAGGCAACATCTCTCAAATCGCTGACTATGGTAAATGGTAGGTCTACGTGGTCGCAAGCATACGTGTAAAGACGAACGTCATTCTGGACTTCACTGCTTAGCCAGGTTATTTCATCCCGGATAGAGTTCGAGATTGCGTCATTTTTGACGCAAATCCCATGAATATAGGAAATCTTCACAGACATGTTACTCGAAAATTTTTCTCGGCCAATTCGTATAAGCCCGTACTTTCATTTGCCATCCGTACGGAAGTAAATTTTTCTTGAAAGATCTTCCTACTCGCCTCGCCCATCTTGGTACGAAGTGCCGGGCCCTGAATCAGTCGCAGAATTGCTTGTGTTAGTACCTCAACCTTACCGGGTTCAACCAACAACCCGTTAATTTCATGACAAACGACCTCTGGCATTCCGCCGGCGATACAGCCAACTACGGGTTTTCCTTCACGCATTGCTTCAAGGAAAACCAGGCCGAACGATTCAAATCGGCTCGGTGCAACAAAAATGTCGCAGCGAGCATATGCCTCCTGGAGTGTGTAGTCTCCAATGCGGCCTTCGAATTTAACGTGCCCAAGCCAACTCTTATTGGCAAAGTCTGCAAAGAATTTTTCCTTGTAAGTTCTGCCGTCTGGCCCCATTAGCGTATCATCCCCGATTACCCTAAAACAAACATTTGGAACAACCTCAAGAATCTGAGGAATTGAACCTAGTAAAACATCAATCCCTTTTCTAGGTTCAAGTCGACCTACAAACAGAATCTCCAGGCGCTCGTTCTTGCCCGGGCAAGCTTGTGCGTTGCTAGAGGCCATCCCGTGCGGAACGACTTTTATCTTATTTATATCGAAAACAAAGTTGTATGCACTCTCAATCTCCTGGACGATTGCTCGACTATTGGCTCTCACGGCGCTGACTCTTGTCATCAATTCGCGCTCCAAGGCAAGTATGGGTTTCCCAAATGAGGTCATCCATTCTTGATCATCCTTGTATTCGGGATGTGATTCCATCCAGAAATGCAGCGTTGTGTGGAGGCTGGTAACTAGCGGCCACCATCCATCAAGCAAGAAAGCAGCCCCTTCGCAATCCCAAATAGGCGCTTCGACAACGTCAATGGAACGGTGTGTACCGATTCGCTTGGTCTCCTCAAGCGCAATAGCGGCCCAGTTCCAAATATGTTGCGGAATATTGCGTTCGATTGCTTCTGGCGAACGTTCAATTTCCCTCATGAGGATGCGGTGAACCCAAACCCCATTTTCCAAATCAACACGGTTAATATCGGGACTCTGAGCGATGATATGAACAATATTACCCTGATTTGCGAGAGCTTCAGCTAGATCTTTGGAGAAAGTGGCAATACCACCGCCATGATTAGGCGGAAAATCGCGGGAAATAAGAACTACAGATCTGTAAGCTTCATTTTGTATTGGGTTAAATGGAAGAAATTGTCCTGAATACTTTTCGAGTTTATTCAGGTTGATCATGGCGCCATCAGCCACACCTGCAAAGCCGCGTTTTAGGCCAACTTCAAGAGCATGTTCCAGATCATTATTGAAAGCAATTACATCGCTTTCAGAAAGTAGCTTTTCACCTGCTGCCCAGTTAACGTCATTACGCTGGTTCTGGATAAAAGATTGCTGCTCTTGTAATACACGTTCCAGTGAGTAGAATTCACGAGCGTGTTTGAGCGTGAAATAAATCTTGTTTTTGATAATGGGGTAGCGGTAACGAACAACCCTGTTTTCGCCTCGAATGTTGCTAGATGCATACTTGTGATGCACGTAGGCACGAGGTAATTGGGCAATGATGTAGCCGGCATCGACAATTCTCAAGCAGACGTCAGTCTCGTCAAGAAAATACTCGTACTCTTCGTCAAACCCACCGATTTCTAACAAGGCGGAACGGCGGAAAGAAGAATTGCACCCCAGCAAGTGGGGGACTTGATTGCTTTTGGGAAAGGAGAGGTGCGGAGTTGGCCCAGAGAGAGAAAGATCTGCGTTACCGAAACGATCTACAAGGCAATACTTGTATTGAAAATCGTAACCTGTATGGTTATAAACCAAGCCGCCTACGGCTCCAACCATAGGGTCGCTGTAAGCTTCAGCCAGCTGGGTCAACCATTCAGGTTCCGGAATCGCGTCGTCGTCGATAAACGCAATGATGCTGCCTTGTGCCATGCAAATACCCACGTTCCTGGAAACCGAGAGATTCGCAACGTCGCACTTGCCGGACCGAATATTGGGTAGCCAGGATGCTATGACTTCATCTGAATTATCTGTTGAGGGACCGTTTACGACCACTACCTCAAACTCGCCGGGATATTTGAGCCAACGAAAGCTCTCCAGGGTTTTTTGTAGTTCAGGGCCACGATTAAGGGTGTTGATAACTATTGAAAAAGTTGGATGCATGCCAATAGCCATTAGTTGTTGACATAGTTAAGCGTTGGCTTCTTGGCCACTATATCAAATTCATAACAATTTCCATTCTTGCGACCCTGCTCTATGATTGAAACATTTGTGAAACCTCTTTCCAAGAGCAGCTTACTCAGCGCATCGGGTGTAAACATATTGAAATGGAAATCGCCGTCGTAATCCTGCGCTCCATAGAATACTTCGCGCATATCATCGTAAGGGTAGTCTCCGTTTGAATATTCCCGGATCATGGCTTCCGCGTCTGGCACTACAGCATGAAGCACCCCACCATCCTTGAGAAGATTAAAGAAAAGAGGCAACAGCTCCCGACGTAGTTGCTCTTGCGGAAAGTGTTCCAGTAAATGGGCTGAGAAAATCTCATCTACCTCGCCTGGCTCGAAAGGCAGTTCATCAACTTCCGCGACAATGTCGACTCCGGGCAGTGCGCGGCGATCTACATTCAAGTAGCCCTCCAGGGGAATGTGACCGCACCCCAAGTTCAGCCGCAACTGCCCGTTTCGAGCGGCTGCCAATTTTTCCGGAGAAAGAATTTCGGTTTTGGCTTTAAGTTGGTCACCTTCACCTGACTGTGTAGAAGCACCATAGCGCATTTCGAACATCAATTCACGGCGGACAAACTCCACACGACCCAAAAGATAGCCAACAGAGTCCGATAAACTTTCCAGTTGCCCTCGAGACTCGCTGGTGCGTTGCTCCATTGAGTTCGATACGTTTTCAAGTTGCTCTCGGATATCAACCAAATCCCGGGTGATTTTTCTCAATGCGACCGGTACGGATTTAACGAGGTTCTCCCTGTCATTATCGCTTGCGAGCTGGCGATGGTTGAGATCCGATAAGGTTTGCAGCAAGGTAGGCAACTGCTCTGTCTCAAACATATGCTGGCGATGGTTGAGGTCTGTCTCGAACACGAGCTGACGATGGTTGAGGTCGGATAAGATTTGCTGAAGCTCGGGTAACTGCTGTGTCTCGAATGCGTGCTGGCGACCGTTGAGGTCAAGATAGGCTGCACGGAACTCTGGTAGTCGGATCACTGCAACGACGATTCGAGCGAAACGGCCAATCACGGGCAATCCAGCAATCATACGAGCTATTTTTCTGAGTTGTGCTTTCATTAATTACTATCCATACATTTTAAATTGTACCCAAGGGATATTTGCTTGATAGCGCTTGGTATGGGGCACACATTGCAATCGCACTATATTGTTTCGCCCCATCAGATTCACAGAATTGTGTTCTTAGAGTCTTCTCGAATTTACA
>JBAQEN010000861.1:0-2255 GCA_049286765.1 Methylococcaceae bacterium | reverse complement strand
GTGCGCGCTTGCCTTAGCTCTCAAGGCGCGCACAGCACGCCCTACGAAGGAAGGATAAAACCTGTCTGGATGAATATATGAGCTCATAGCGGATCCATTCGGGTTGATGTTGGCTTTGAATGTTTGCGGCGAAGGGTGCGACGGCACCATGCCTGAAAGCGGTCGAGGTAAAGATAAATGACGGGTGTCGTGTAAAGCGTGAGAATTTGGCTAAACAGCAACCCGCCGACGATCGCTATGCCTAAAGGACGGCGCAATTCGGCCCCATAACCGGTTCCCAGCGCAAGAGGTAATGCTGCCAGCAAGGCCGCGAAAGTCGTCATCATAATCGGCCGGAAACGCATCAAACAAGCCGTAAAGATCGCTTCATCGGGACTCATGCCAAGCGTTCGCTCTGCATTTAAAGCAAAATCTATCATCATGATAGCGTTCTTTTTTACGATGCCGATCAGTAATATCACGCCAATCATCGCGATGATACTGAATTCTGTCCGGAAAGCAAGCAGCGCCAGGATCGCTCCAACGCCTGCGGATGGCAGCGTGGAGAGAATCGTAAGCGGATGGACATAACTTTCGTATAAAACGCCCAGTACAATATAAATCGAGACCAAAGCGGCCAGAATCAACCAGGGTTGATTGCTCAGGGATTCTTTAAAGGCCTTCGCCGTACCCTGAAAGCTGCCGTGTATCGTAGCAGGTACTCCCAGGTCGCGCATCGTTTCAGCTATCACCTGAGTTGCGTCTGACAGCGAAGTGCCGGGTTTAAGATTGAAAGAGAGGGTTCCGGCAGGAAACTGGCTTTGATGATTGACAGACAAAGGGGTGTTGGTCAAAGCGTAGCTAGCAAAAGCAGACAGTGGTACTTGTCCCCCTGATGGCAACTGGAGTCCGGGCGGGACGCTGACATAGATGTTCTTTAATGCTTCCGGACTTTGCGAAAATTCAGGCGCAACTTCCATGATCACGTAGTATTGATTAAGCGGGTTGTAAATTACGGAAACCTGCCTTTGCCCGAAGGCATTGTTCAGCGTTGCGTCGATAAGGGCCTGACTGACTCCCAGTCGCGCCGCGGAGCTGCGATCGACTTGCAGAATGATTTGTTGCCCTTTATCCTGTTGGTTGGTGTTCACATCCACCAGTTCGGGACGTTGAGACAATGCCTTGACGAGCCGGGGTATCCAGGTTCGAAGCTCCGGAAGATGATCCGCTTGCAGCGCGTATTCAAACAGGGCAGAGGATCCGCGCGCTCCAATACGGAGATCCTGAGGAGGCTGTAGTATCAATCGGGCCCCCGGTTCGTTCTCCAGTTTATCGCGCATACGCGCCATGAGCTCATTGATTGTCAGTTCGCGTTCTTCCAGCGGCTTGAGGGTCGCGAACATTATCCCGCTGTTCATGCCTCGCTGCCCGCCAGTGAAGCCGATGACGGTCTCGATATCGGGATCCTGGCGCATTATATTGACAAAGTCAGCCAGTTTTTGCTTCATGGCCTGCGATGAAATACTCTGATCCGCTTGTATGACTCCTGATAGTCTGCCGGTATCCTGCACCGGGAAGAAGCCTTTGGGTACGATCGTATAGAGATAGACGTTTAACCCTATCGCACATAAAAGTAGCAGCATCATGAGTGGTCCATGGCTTAACGCCCAGTCCAGTGAGCATTTGTAGCCTGTGGCCCAGCGCTTGTTAAACTGCGCGATCAAATAATAATATCGGCCGTGTGACCGGGTTTCAACCGGCCTTAGCCATAGCGCGCAAAGCATCGGTGTGGTAGTCAACGAGACGAGCAGCGAAACCATCACGGCAGCCGAGAGAGTGACGGCAAATTCCTGGAAGAGACGCCCGACGATACCGCCCATCAATAAAAGAGGTATGAACACCGCAATAAGGGACAGGCTCATCGTCAGGACTGTAAACCCAACTTCTCCGGCGCCTTTCAAAGCCGCCTCACGTGGCGGGACACCCTGTTCAATATATCGCGACGTGTTTTCCAGAACGACAATAGCATCATCGACGACAAAGCCGGTGGCAATCGTGAGCGCCATCAATGAAAGGTTATCCAGGCTGTAGTGGCATAAATACATCACGCCGAAAGTGCCTATCAGGGACACAGGTACGGTAATGATAGGTATCATCGAGGAACGCAGATTGCGCAGGAACAGGAACACCACCAGAATCACCAGACCAACTGCAATCAAAAGGCTGGCTTCAACTTCATGAAGTGAGGCGCGGATGGTTATTGATCGATCCAGGAC
>JBAQEN010000860.1:0-5678 GCA_049286765.1 Methylococcaceae bacterium | reverse complement strand
ATTCTTCCTTGGTTAAGGGTTCAGTGGTTTGTAAGGTAACTTTACCAGCCACTTTGGGGCTTAACACATAGTTTTGGCCGAGAATATCGCTTAATATCACTTTCGCAACTTCACCAAGGTCAGCTTCGTCAAAATTCAGACTGTATGTACCAGCACCCGTTGACTGAGTTCTCCTGTGTTGTGGTGCAGCGCCAGATACAAAACGATCTGTCCCTGGATACAGTTCGCTGGTTGGCTGGTTTAATTCGGTAACGCGCGGCTTGTTTTGCAATTCATCAAAAACAACATCCGGCTGCTTGTCCACTTTTTCCTTTGTTACTGGAGCAAGCGGTAATTTAGCCGCAGACTTAGGGCCTAATAACTCACAACTGCTCAGCGATAAGCCCACAACCGCAAAGCAGGAGATTGTTACTATTTTTTTAAAAGTGTTCATTATTTTTCTCAAAATCGCCTACCGGAGGTTGAGGGCTATTAGGTTTGTTAGGCATAGGGGATACATTGGGTTTTTTGGGTATAAAAGCATTTTTTGGCAATTCTTTGAATTTTGGCTTGCGAAGTAATAATTCCTTTTGCTGGCTACCTTGTTTTAACAAGACTTTGTCCTTGTGAATTTCAGTCAACTTCCAGCCATCAAGATCGAAATCTTTGGTCAACTTGCGATAATTATCCTTAGGAACCTTTGCCGTAGCCCGGCTGAATAGTGCAAATAATCCTTTCTTTGTTGAAAAGACTCCGTTCAGTTGCCAATCGAAGGTATTGGCTGCTGCGAACCCCTGGACTTCCTCATGACTGGGTTCATCTACGGGTTTTCTGCCTTTAATGAATAAAGGCCGGGCTACCATGTCCGCATAACTTTCTTCGGTTCGTCTGGACATTTCTATGCCGGGCATTTCATCAAGGGATATTTTTGTTTCCTTGGGAATGGTTGGCGCCAATATACGCTTTTGCACCTGCGCTGCATAAAACCATTCGCCGATAATTATCAAGACTAAAACTGTACAAACAATGGCTAAAACAGACACGAGCTTAGCATTCATTATGGCTGCTTTCTCATAAAACTTACCGCCTGAAAATTAACGGTTAATTCATTACTGGAATCGATTTGGCGCGTCGTTCTATTTCTACTTCCGCGCATCGGTCTTATATCCAGCTGGTTAAGAATAATAAACGGAGTGGATGTTTCTAACTTGTACAGCACCGCCCGCAATACTTCACTATTCCCTCTCATTCTTACTCTGACGGTTATCCGGCTAAATTTTTCATCATTGCTGACCGGAAGCGCCTGCGTGCTACTCAATTCTCCTCCAGCATCGACGATCGCTTTTTTAATAAACTCCTGCATCTCGGCAGACGCTAACGCATCGGTTTTCTGACTATTAAAATAACCCTGTTTGTCATGCTGCAGGTTAATTTTAGCCATACTGGCAATAACTGAATCTTTTTTGGCTAAAATCCGTTCATATTGCTGTGACCTCAAAACCAGACTATTTTTCGCTTCATGCAACTCCATGCCTTTGCTAACCAAAGGATTTATAATAATTATACTAACAATCAGCACTACTGTAACCAACAAACCGACCGCAAGCCATCGTTGTTGCGCAGCAGAATCACGCACTTCGTTTTCTCTATTCGCCATCAATATCACCTGGTTTGGTCACATCAACGGTAATTTGAAAGCGTTCAAGCTTGCTGATGCTATCCTGAGTAACCGGCGAAACAAATCGAGCATTGGCAAATAAATCAGATGCTTCCAGCACAGCAATCAATGTTGAAGCGGCCGGTGACTCGCCCTGTATTTGCAAATGCCCGTCTGAATATTGCGCATAGCTCAACCAGGTATCATCTTTTATTAGCCTGCTTAAAACATTCAACATTTCAATCACTGAAGGTTTCGCGCTTTTCTCATCGATCAGTTGGCGGGTTTCGTTAATTTTAGCATCAATGTCTGATTGCATTTCCTTAACCTTCCTGGCATCTTTCTCTAAAGCCTCAACTTTAAGTTCTAAGGCCTTGACTGCCTGATATTCAAACCAGACCGGCAGCGTTATCACAGCTGCCAGCAGTATACATACCGACAATATCAACGATGTATATATCAAGCGCGGCGCTTTTGCAGTTTTTTGCCGTAAGTCTACAGGCAACAGATTGTATGTATCATCATATTGATCCAGGTTAGTAGCTGAGCCTTCAAAATCAGCAAGAAGCGGGGATAAACCCATCGCTTTGACGTCTTCATAAAGTCCATCAAGAGCTTCTCTGGTTGTTAATATCAACATGACCCGGATCTGTCCTGGCTCGTTTACACCAGCCAGCGGCTTAACGGCAAAATAAACCTGTTCCGCTTTAAACGGCGTATAGCGATCAAACTCGTAAGAGACAACCTGATACAGGTTTTCTTTTGCTGCTAACGGTAAACCAAGCACCTTTTGTATGGCATCCTGGGCTGTTAATCTGAGTATTATATTGGCTTTTGCCAACCTTTCATCGGACTCCTGCAAGGCTTTAAAGCGAGCTATACCAGACTCATTTCTATCCAACTTTGCCAAAAATTCAAAGTGCTCATTATTTATATAGGACAGCGCTAACTGATTACCTTCAGGTTTTATAATAATAAAGCCTTGCTTGTCATTCATTAGCCGCTTTATTTTTTCAGGCACTAAAAAACCAAGTTCATGCTTCCACCAGCGCAGGAACCGCCTAAAGTCCAGATTAATTGTTGAATTCAAATTCAGCATACTGTTTCACTAATAAAGCACTCATTCCATCGGTAAATAATGAAGCGTTATTCCCCGTTATTTGCCGCCATTCCAATACCTGAAATGGACTTGCTAAAGTTTCGTCGGATTGTTTTATCACCGCACTCAGAGCAGCACTTGAATTGTCATTCAACATCGCTTCAGAAATAACGGTAAACGCATTATTTTGTCCGGCTGAAGTGTTGCCTTGTCCTGAACTAGCCGGAAATACCGGCGCAGGCAGACCATTTTTAGCACTTTCCAATCTCTCAGTGATATAGGTATCAACCAATTCCGCATCCAGTTCAGGTATTACCTGCAACACTTCTTTAGCAGCATAGCGTAGATCAACCTGCTGCTGTCCTGAATAAATTGTAATTAGGTCCTCAATCTCTTCAAACACAGAGGCGTCGATGCCTAATATCAGTTGCAATTCTTCAACACTTTGAAAAGGTTTGTTTCTGGGCTGATAGTTTAACCCAGCCTCTTGATATTCTTTTTTTTCCGCGCCATTTATATGTACCAAATCATCTTGATCGCGCCAGTCGAGAATAGCATTGATTATTTTGGTTTGTTGCTCTGCATCAACAGGAGCCTGGCTCATCATCCCTTGCAATAAAGTTTGATCGGCTTTATTAATATCTATTTTCCCTGTTTCGGATAACACCCGTAGTCGAACCTTGGCATTTATAAAATCTACCTGATAAATATTACCATCTGCCCGCCAACGCTTATCCTGGTCAGGATTCAGTAACATCATTTCTGCAATTGCAAGCCCTGATTCGGCAATAGCCATTGCTTGGGCATTATTTCTAACACCCTCAATAATAGACGTTTCCCGGCGCATACTGAGAGCAAAACTTCCCGCCATGATAGTCAGTAGACTCAACACCCACAACACAAGAACCAGTGCAAGCCCCTTTTGTCTCATTACTTGGCTGCCCCAGAATTATTTATATTTTCTGAATTGTCTGTATTATTAATTTCAGGTTCTGTAGTGTTAGCAATACCGGTAACCTTAAGTTCAATTATCATTTCCGGCCAGAAGATTTCATTTTCAAGTTCGATGTTGATTTTAACCAATCGAGGCTGAACATCTCTATCTAGCCATTCATCCAGCCACACATCCTTGTTCTCGTTGCCATCAGATCCAAAATAGGCCAGCTTGAAATCGCTTACATGCTTTATTAGCGCCACTTCTTCCTTGCGCCATTCCTTGCCTTCAGTCACTGGAAAAAAAGGCGTTATAGTCACTACAACAAACCGCTGATTATCTGCCTCTTGCAACTGTATCGAAAACAGTTGTAAGCCCGATCTAGCTGCACTTGCAGGAAAGGAGGAAATAAATTGCAAAGACCGGGATTTGCCTTGAAAAGAAAAGGTTCTGTCCTCTTCAGAGAAATCATTCCATAAAGGTGTTGCTACTGATAAATGCCGTTGAAAAAAATTATAAACAACTGCGACTTCATTCACATCAGTTATTTTGCTTTCACCCTTTTCCCAACTGTCAGCGCAAATTTTTAAGCTGGTGAATAGTAACACAACCATAATACTCAACAGCGTCATGGCTATCAAAACTTCAATCAGGGTAAAGCCTTTATGCCGGATATCAGGCGCAACAGCAAACAGTTTGGATGTTCTCGCCTCTCGCCTCATAATGGTTTTTTGATTAGTTTTAAAGTGCTTATTTCAACCCGTCTTCCATTGGAATGGGTATTATCATCTTCCCAGCTTACGGTAACCTTAACTTGCATAAGTATCGCTGTTATAGCCGTGACATCATTATTTTCAGGATTAAACTCAAACGGACTGACCTTAACCCGCCAATGATATTTATTATTTACCAAGCCTTGCTCTTGGCCTTCCTGCAATGGGGTTTCCACACCTGTTTTAGCCATCAGGCTTTCAGCAATTTGAACAGCCGCGGTATAATCCTCTGCAACGATAGCAGTATTAACACCTGCAGAAAATATCTTTAGCAAAATGCCTAATGAAAGTGCGAGAATTGAAAAAGCAATCAGAATTTCCAGTAAAGAAAAGCCTTGCTGTTTATTTATTTTCAAGTTCAATCTGACCGGTTAACCAGTTAATATCGATTTGCCAGGTGGTATTAGTCCGCTCCAAAGTAATTCTGCCGCCTGTTGAAGAGCCGTCAGCAAAAAAACGGATATTCCCCAAGCCTTCTCCTGTCAGCTCGCTTTGTGCGGTAACCACGGTAACGGCAATAGCTTCGGGGATAATATAAATCTTGTCTCGCCCGCTCACCGTATAGGTGTTTTCAGCAAGATTCAGTGCAACCGTAGTTTCTTCATGCGTCATTAAAGCCTGTCCCCTGGCATAGCGCAAAGCAGAAACAATATCCCTGGCAGCGGCTTTAACTTCTGTGGAGTTATTCCCTGATGAAAGATTAATACCGACAACAGAAAAACCTAACACAACAATAAACAACACAACAATAAGCTCAAGCAGGGTAAAGCCGCGCAGTCTTGAAAGACGCAAAGACTGCGCCTTGTCCGCCTTGCATTTTGCATCTTGAACCTTATAGTTCATTCCCAGCTGACAACATCCTGATCTTCGCCTTCACCGCCTTCTTTACCGTCAGCACCCAGTGAAAACAAATCAAATTTTCCGTGTGTGCCGGGATTCACATAATGGTATTCCTGCTGCCATGGATCAAGCGGTACCTTGGTTTTACTTAAATAAGGACCATTCCAGCGCTTAGCACTGTCGGGCGATTCAATTAATGCCTGCAAACCTTGCTCGCTGGTCGGATAACTACCCAAATCCAGTTTATACATATCCAGCGTTGCCGCCAAGTCTTCAATTTGTACCTTTGCTGCTTTGGTTTTAGACTCGCCCATGTGTTTCATGACCTGAGGCCCTACTATTCCGGCAAGCATGGCGATAATACCCAACACCACCAATAATTCAAGCAGCGTAAAA
>JBAQEN010000859.1:0-2029 GCA_049286765.1 Methylococcaceae bacterium | reverse complement strand
GGGGTGAGGGGATATAACCAGGCTTTCATTCTTATTCTGACTTCCCCTCACCCTACCCTCTCCCTCCGGAGAGGGTTTTGCAGCGCCTAAGTCAACCGTATTGGTGCGAGGGTAATCTTCAATCGACTGCGCACCCTGTATCGTCGCTTCGACGGTAAACGGGCCGCAGACGCGGGTGATTTTGTTATTGGTTTCCGGCTTGTCGACCAGCGTGACCATGTCCGGATCTTCATTGTTGGCGATCGATTTGAGGGTAATGCGCGGCACCAGTCCACCGACTTCCTCTCCCTTTTTGTTGTGTTTGCGTTGGTAGACAAAACCGCCGGATGGTCCGCGTTGCGGTTCTTTCAGTTCATACCAGGGAAAAGTCGCGGTCAGCAAGCGTTGCCGCGCCAGTGCCAGCGGTACGCGCGACGTGTCGCAGGTAATCCAGCGGCGGCCCCATTGTTCGGCAACATAGGCGGTCGTACCTGAGCCGCAGGTGGGGTCAAATACAAGGTCTCCTGAGTCGGTGGTCATTTGAATACATCTTTCGATCGCGGAAACGGCAGTTTGAACTACATACAATTTACTATCAGAGAATCCAGTCATTTTTGTATCTGACCAAATGTTATTGATAGGAGATACTGGAAAATCATTTAGGTATCGTCTATACATTAATGACTTACCAATAGGCTTTAATCTATGTTTTTTTGCCAGTATATTCATACCTTCAGGATATTTTGGCTTCCAATGTCCATTTGCATTTGGATAATAAATATTATTTTGGTATTCAAATGGTTGTATTTTTGATGCTGCACCAAGGCTTGTACAATTATCGCAAGCAAATACTCTCCAACCGTCAGGAAGTAAATCTGAATTAGTTCTTTCCTCTATTGTCATCCTTCTTTCTTGTAAACTATCTGGGGATTCAAGCCAAACATACTGCGTTGTACCCGGCTCGCCTAGAACTTTTACCTTATAGACCTGATTAAATTTTATTCGGCAATTGTCTTTTGCATACCAAACTAAATAATCATTCACAGTTGCTAAGCCATTAGTTGTTGCCGAGCTAGTTTTCTCTAAACTGATTTGCGCAACCATGTTTTGACTACCAAAAATCTCATCCATCACCTCCCTAACATGATGCAAATTCTCATCAGAAATCTGCACAAAAATGCTGCCGCTTTCGGTCAATAACTCACATGCCAGCAATAACCGATCCCGCAAATAAGTCAGATAGGAATGTAGTCCCAGTTCCCAGGTATCCCGATAGGCTTTAACCATTTCCGGCTCGCGGATCATTTCCTCATCTTTGCCGTGTTTGACATCGCGTTTGCGCACAAACGGCTGAAAATTGGAGCCGAATTTCACGCCGTAAGGCGGGTCGAAGTAAATCATTTGCACCTGTCCGCCCAAACCTTCGTATTCCAGCAGCGAGTTCATCACTTGCAGCGAATCGCCCTGAATCAGCCGGTTCGTCCACGGGCCTTTGTGTTCGTAGGCGTCCAGCATGTCGCTGATGTCCAGTTCCGGGTCGCCGAATAAATCCAGATTGGTTCCGGCGGCGCGGTAACTTTCCAGGGTTTTTAATATCGCTTGGGTGGAATGGCGTTCATGCACGAACAACGGAATAGTCGGCACTTTAATATCACGGCGTTCGGCTTTGCCGGCCCAATTTAAAAACGGTTGCGTCAGACTTTTGAGCCGGGCCACGCATTCACGGATTGAAGAAAATTTTTCCTCGGTGCCTTGCCAAATCTGCGGCTCATTAAAAATGGCTGCTTCGCCTTGTTCCGCAGCAATTGCAATCAGATTCAACAACCATTCTGCGAACTCTCGTTCGGCGTTTTCATCCCAGCTTAATTCCGGCGCTAACGAGGAATCGTAACGATAGCTTTTAGGCTGCTTGCGCCCGTTAAATTCCGGTTGAATCCCGACATCGGGGCGTTGAACTGCCTCTTGGTTGTGCTTGTAATTGCCGGATTGCTGTCCGTTGCTGTCGTCTGGTGTGCTTGCCATGTTATTGCCCATATTGCTGGTTCATCAC
>JBAQEN010000858.1:0-4245 GCA_049286765.1 Methylococcaceae bacterium | reverse complement strand
TGATAGGGTCATTTCGAGATTAGAGTAAGCTTTTCAGCGCTTCAAAATCTTTTTTGGCATCTCTTAATTCTTGCTCAGCTTCTTGTAATGCAGATCCTTTAGCATGTGAGATTGCTGATTTCAACTTTCTATTAGCTTTAGCACGCGCATTATCTACTTTATCATTGGCATTGATTTCTTTGCTTAAATCACTCGCTTGTTTGATAAGAGCAGCTGCTTCTTCGTTACTTGCGCCTTTGCTAATCCCTTCAATGGCTGTTTGTATTTTAGCGACTACCATATCAATTGCGTCAGCAGGTTTGTAGACAATTCTACCGGGATCAACTTCGGCTAAGGCTGAAGTTGAAACAGCACCCATAGAAGCTGCAATAAATAAAGATAGTAAGATTGTTTTCAATGTTTTCATATTTCACTAATCCTCAAGTCGTTGTTGTTTCTAATTATATTGGCAAGATAATTGTTATATTATTCGCCGGCGTCAATTCTAACACATTTGACAAGTATTTAACCTGTTAGATTAGTTAAATGACCAGTATTAGAAGTTATTGGGCGGCATAAACTATAAGGAATAAGATTCAATCACGAAGACAGACATAATTGAATCCGAATTGAACAATATGATTATTTATGAGAAGCGTCGTAGACGGCTTTCATTTCTGTAAATGATTTAAAAGCCTCTGCTAATCCTGCATCTCCGGCAGCCGTATCACCAGTCTCAAAAGACTCACGAGCCAATCTCAATTTATCATTAGCTTTTTGACGTTGACGTTCGGTTCCTTCAAAACGAAATTCTTTTTGCGCTTGGCGCGCCTCACCAATTGCTTTTGAAACACCTGATAAATCACCGCTTTTTGATGCAGCTTGCGCGGCTGTGATTGCGGCAAGCGTGTTTTCAATGGCTGCTTTAACTTCAGCTTCGCCTTTTGGTGCAGCAAAAGCGGCTGATGAAACTACAGACATAAACGCCGCCATGACAAGAGAAACCAGGATTTTTTTCGATACTTTCATGTTATTTGAAACTCATAGATAATATTTATTAGGCCTAAGTTAATTAAGATGAGTCT
The DNA here is from genome assembly GCA_049286765.1 of Methylococcaceae bacterium. Classification (GTDB taxonomy): domain Bacteria; phylum Pseudomonadota; class Gammaproteobacteria; order Methylococcales; family Methylomonadaceae; genus JAGXGJ01. The sequence continues at coordinate 3,181 of JBAQEN010000858.1, read as the reverse complement.
CTAAATCTATAAAACAAGCATTCAAATTAATTTCCTATGGGGGAAGTAGGATTTTACCATAGAAAATAAATAAAACTGAATTAGTGTAGTCAAAACAAAAGTTATTCATCATCTCTTTTGACATCAATGACCATTTCTCCAGCATCATCTTCCGAGACTATAAATAAAATCGGTGCACAGCACACTGCACAATCTTCATAATATTGCTGCGGACCTGACGATGTATCCACTAATACATCAAGCGCTTCGCCGCAATAGGGGCAATAAATAATGATTTCATCCAAATCATTCATGATTAAACCTTTCTGAGCAGAGTATCCAGCCAGGACATGGGCAGTATACGTTTAAGGAAAGCAAACAAATAGGTTGGAAAAGTAACGTAATAACGCATTTTAGGCTGTTTGGTTTCCAGCGCTTGAATTACTTTTTCAGCAACTGCTGTGGCAGGCAAGGTAAATGCTACAGCAGCGCCCTCTTTTTGCAAACGCGCTTCCATAGCTTGATAAGCGAATTTATGAAAACTATGTGTGGGGTCTATGTTTTGCTTATAGAGCATGTACGCATTATTTCTAAAATTGCTTAATATCGGCCCCGGTTCAATCAGCGAAATGTGAATATTAGTGCGATAAAGTTCCAGGCGTAATGTATCTGCCAAACCCTCCAGCGCAAATTTGCTGGCGTTATATGCACCTCGATACTTCATGGCAACCAGCCCCAAAACCGAACTGTTATAGATAATCCGGCCATGGCCCTGTTTACGCATAATGGAAATAAGCAGATTGGTCAATTCATGAGTACCAAACAGGTTGGTTTCAAACTGAAACCGAAGTACATCACGGCTTAGATCCTCAACGGCTCCGGGCTGGCCAAAAGCAGCATTGTTGAACAAGGCATCGATTTTTCCATCAGTTAATTCAAGCGCTTGTTCGACCGCATGTTGTATGCTACCGCTATCCGCTAAATCCAGTTGTATCGCGGTAAAGCCTTCTTGCCTTAAACGCGTTACATCTTCTGATTTTCTTGCTGTTGCAATAACTTTATAGCCTCTGTTTTTTAATTCAACAGCAGTGGTGTAGCCAATGCCACTGGAGCATCCGGTGATTAATATCGTTTTTGATAAACCCATATTGACCCTATTTTATTAATTCCTGCTCGGTAAAATTGAAATTTTTCGCACTGCTGCAATCGATTAAAGACACCAATACATCTTTACAACTTTTTCTATTCAGTTCTGCCGATTCAATATTGATATTCTGACTCATGCTTATGCTTTATTAGCTACAAATTATCTCTGGCATTCAATTTCGTCCAACCTAGCCCGAAAGTTCTTGATTAAATCCGGCAATTTTTTGGACGGCTATGACGGAAAAGCGTAATCAGAAAACTTGTCAGGATTATTTTGACAAGAAACTGATTTATTGCACTTTCATAAATTGCTTCTCACAATAAAACTCATGTTTGCTAAAGAGTATAAGTATTAATTTATCAAGTATGAATTTTTTATAAAGGCAGCTTGCCAACAAAAATTGTGCTGCACCGGCAAACAGGTAATTAACAGTTTCCACTCTGTTACCTGAGGCTATATCTGTATAGAATAGTGAACCTTTTCATAAATAAATTGTTTATTCAGGGAATAACCAGATATCGTTTTAAAGTAATGTTCCCGATCGCCGAGATAATAACGGCAAGGATTTAGCGGTTAGAGCTCTCATATACTATGGATTTAAAAAAACAATACCATCATGTCAGAACAAATAAGTAATAAAAATACCACCCAATCTTCATTAATAAAATTAAAAAACTTTATCAATCAGGAAATCATTGGACAGGATGTACTTGTTGAAAGAATGCTGATCGGTTTACTGGCTGATGGTCATCTTCTTGTTGAAGGCGCTCCCGGTCTTGCCAAAACCAGAGCAATTAATGTCTTGAGTAAAGGTATTCAAGGCGATTTTCATCGGGTACAGTTCACACCCGATTTATTACCCGCTGATCTAACAGGAACTGAAATTTATCGCCCGCAACAAGGTACTTTTGAATTTCAAAAAGGACCTTTATTTCATAATCTGATATTGGCTGATGAAATCAACCGCTCGCCTGCGAAAGTACAGGCGGCATTATTGGAAGCAATGGCGGAGCGGCAAATAACCGTTGGTCAGGCAACTTATCCATTGCCTCAATTGTTTATGGTAATGGCAACGCAAAACCCTATCGAACAGGAAGGCACATATCCTTTACCGGAAGCCCAACTGGATCGTTTTTTACTGCATGTGAAAGTAGATTATCCCAAAGCCGAGCATGAAAAAAGCATTCTGCATCTGGCCAGATCAGAAGCGCGTTCGGAATCGTTGAAAATCAGTGATAAATTTGAACCGATCAGTCAAAGTACCTTGTTCGACGCGCGCAATGAAGTGCTGGATATTTATATGGCGGAAAGCCTTGAAGATTATTTACTGCAAATCATACTGGCAACCCGTAACCCCGCAGCGTATGGGAAAGACCTGGCTGCATGGCTGCAATATGGCGCAAGTCCAAGGGCTAGCATTGCCCTGGATCGCTGTTCCAGAGCTAAGGCCTGGTTGTCACAGCGGGATTTTGTCGGGCCGGAGGATATTCAGGATATGGCCTTTGACGTTTTGCGGCATCGCCTGATTCTGTCTTATGAGGCTGAAGCGGAAGGCATCACCACCGATCATTTTATTAAAGCACTCATTTCCAGAGTTGCAGTGCCTTGATGTTATTCAAAAAACAAGCTGATCCCATCAACTCTTCAGGCCATGAGTTGATTTCGGTATCATTAAAGACGCTGATAGATTTGGCAAAACCGGCTACCAGTTTAAATCTTCATCATTTATCCATTCGATCGCGGCAAAGCGGCGGCTATGTGTCTCGGTTTAAAGGTCGCGGTATGGAATTTGATGAAGCCCGTTTATATCAGCCAGGCGATGATATTCGCAGTATTGACTGGCGAGTCACCGCGCGTACTGGTAAAACCCATACCAAGGTATATAGGGAAGAACGCGAAAGGCCGGTATTTATTTCTGTGGATAACCGTCCTGCCATGCATTTTGCCACACGCGGCGTTTTTAAATCGGTACTGGCAGCCAAGCTTGCCGGTTTGCTGGCATGGACAGCCCAGAATCATGGCGACAGAATTGGCGGCCAGATATTTACAGGCAGT
>JBAQEN010000857.1:0-10771 GCA_049286765.1 Methylococcaceae bacterium | reverse complement strand
AATAAAGTGCAGCTCAACGCGACTAGGCTGATCGGACAGTTGAGGATCAAAGCGAAATGTAGAAACAGGGAGTGATGTAGATTGTGCGCTGGGTTGGCGCCTAGCAATATCACTAACAATACCAAGTGCTTTGATTAGATTACTCTTGCCTGATGCATTTGGACCATAAATGGCGGCAATTTTTAGCAAGTCTGGCAGTTTTTTTTCTCCTTTAACAACAGGTTTAAATACGTTATCGCCCTTTTTCAATCTAGGTGCGGCAACCATAGAAAAGGTCTGCTTTTCGCGGAATGAACGATAGTTGCTGATAGAAAATTCGATTAACATGCAGAAATCTCGCAGTTATAAGGTTTATTTTGGGTATTAATATAGCCTATTTTAATCTTATCTGCATATTTTCTGCATTCTAATGGTAATTAAACCATCTTTGTTATAATAATATTTCATTTATCAATAAAAACATGTTTAAGCGGGGCATTGGATGGGCTAAACAACGTGCATCCCATCTTAGTCGGTAAATTAATACGCTATACGTATTGACCCCATTGATTCCTTTGATTGATTCGGTTGCATAGGCTGTTAATCATGCTTCCTTATTAATCAAAAAATAAACCACTGGAATCACCAGCAATGAAAACAAGGTCGAGGCAAAAATACCAAAGATAAAGCTCCATGCCAGCCCTGAAAAGATCGGATCAAATATAATTACAAACGCGCCGAACATGGCCGCTCCGGCGGTCAGGAATATGGGGCGCAGGCGTATCGCACCGGCTTCAATCAGGGCTTCTGCAAGCGTAACATCGGCGCGGGCGCGGATGCGCTCGATAAAATCGATCAGGATAATTGAATTGCGCACGACGATACCCGCCAGGGCAATCATGCCGATCATCGCGGTGGCGGTGAAATATATCGGGTTGGGATAACCCGCAATCGGCGCAGCAAACAGATTAAGCAGCCAAAAACCCGGCATGATGCCGATGACAGTCAGCGGAATGGCGATCATCATCACCAGCGGCACGCTCAGCGAGCCGGTTTGTCCGACCAGCAACACATAAATCATCACCAGCGCGGCCGCAAAGGCCAAGCCAAGATCACGGAACACATCGACGGTAATTTTCCACTCGCCTTCGCCCGCCAATTCGGCGGTAAAACCTTCGGGCAAGGGTCGCTCGGCCATCGTGTCATTGAGATCGAAAACCGCTTCCACCGGACTGCGACCCGCCATTCCGGCAACGACATAATTCACCCGTTGCAGATTCTTGTGATAAATAGGCTGATCTTCTTTTTCAATGGAAGCGGCGCCTATTTCGCTTAACGGTATCAGATCACCTTGCCCGGTTTTTACCCGCAATGCCAGTAAATCGGCAACAGACGAGCGGAGCGCACGGGGCAGTTGCAGCGTAATCTCCAGCGGCTGGCGTTCGCTGTCCAGATGAACAATGCCAACTGTCTTGCCTGCGGCTGCGATGCGCAGAGTTTCTGCAACTTGCGCGACGCTGATGCCGGACAAGGCCGCTTTTTCACGATTGAGCTGAAAATGTACCTTATCGTGCTGTGCTTCGGAAAAATCATCGACATCAACCACGCCTTCGGTTTTTTCCATATCGGCCCGGACGCGTTTGGATACGGCCACCAAACTGTCAATACTGGCTTCAGGCGGACCATAGACTTCAGCGACCAGATCGGAAATCACCGGCGGTCCTGGCGGAATTTCCACGATTTTAAGGTTGGCGCCGTATTTTTTCCCGAGCTGTTCGATATCAGGTCGAATGCGCAAGGCGATTTCGTGCGACTGTTGTTCACGCCGGTCTTTAGCCAATAAATTGATTCTGACTTCACCCAGATAACCGCCGCTGCGTAAATAATAATGCCGGACCATGCCGTTAAAGTCCATTGGCGCGGCAAGACCCGTATAGGTTTCATAATCGGTGACTTCGTTGACGGTGGCCAGATAGCTGCCCAGGGCGCGTGCGACTTCATCGGTTTGCTCCAGCGTCGAACCGCGCGGCATATCGATGATAATTTGCAGTTCATTTTTATTGTCGAACGGCAATAACTTGAGCGGAACGGCGCGGGTAACGGCCAGCAGGGTTGAGCCGACAAAAGCTATCAGCACGACCAGCAAAAATAATTTGGCGCGTCCCGAGGTCGAAAGCAAAGGCCCGAGGGCTGCGTTATAAGCCCGGTAGATAAAGGTCTGTTTGAGCTCTTCCGGCGCTTCGTCGCTATGACTGTGATATTCACTTTGCAGCAGTTTGTAACTCGCCCAGGGTGTAACGGTAAAGGCGACAATCAGGGAAACAATCATCGCTATCGGCACGTTAAACGCCATAGGCGCCATGTAAGGGCCCATCATGCCGGTAATAAAAAACATCGGCAGAAACGACACAATCACGGTGAACGTCGCCAGAATGGTCGGCGGCCTGACTTCATCGACCGCCGTCAACAGCGCCTCCAGCGGTGATTCCTTGCGCAGTTTATAGTGCCTGTGGATATTTTCGACATCGACTATCGGGTCGTCAACCAGCAAACCCAGCGACAGGATCAAGGCAAACAGGGTGACGCGGTTGATCGTGTAACCGGAGAGATAGTCCAGTAACAAGGTTAGTGCCAGGGTCATGGGCACGGCGATCGAAACGATAAACGACTCTTTCAGTCCCAGCGAAAAGGCCAGCAACACCACGATAATCACGATGGCAAAACTCAGGTGCTTAACCAGTTCATTGACCTTGTGGTTGGCGGTTTCACCGTAATCGCGGCTAATGGTCAGCAAAACATCTTCGGGGATCAATGTGCCGTGCAGCTTTTTCGCAGTGGCAATAACCGCCTCTGCGACGTTGACGGCATTGCTGCCCTTACGTTTGGCAACGGCTATGGTGACCATCTGGCGTTCCTGCCCGGCTTGCGGCTGGTTGCCGGTGGCCTTGCCTATCGTCGGCATTTCCTCGACAGCGGGGCCAAAGCCGATGCGCGTGTAATGATCGACATCGGCCGGGCCGTCTTCAATACGCGCCACATCACGCAGGTAAACAGGCCGCCCGGAAACGCTTTTAATGACGGTGGCGCCCACTTCTGTTGATGAACTGAAATGCGGGCCGGCTTCCAGCAGAATTTCACGGTTGCCGCGTTCAATGCTGCCAACTTGCAGATTGATATTGGCATTAGCCAGCGCCTGAGTAATTTCAAGCAAGGTTACATCGTGCGCGGCCAGTGCGGCAGGATTGGCATAAATGGATACCCGCCGCTGTTCGCCGCCGACAACCCAGCTTTTGCCGACATCGCCGACGCTTCTAAGGGAAATAATCAGCTCATCGGCGATACGGCGCAAAGCCATCGAATCATAATTATTGTTCTGAGACGAAAGCGTCAGCAAAACGATAGGCACGTTATCGATTTCAACCGGAGACACTTTCCAGTGGGTGACACCCGGAGGAATCAGGTTCTGGTTGGACATGATCCGGTCCCAGGTCTTGACCAGACTGTCTTCAAAATCCTGACCTACGAAATAGCGCACGGTAACAACCGCCGCACCGGGTCTGGAGATGGAATACACATATTCCACGCCTTCAAGCTGGTTAAGCAAAACCTCCAGCGGCGTGGCAACCAGATTTTCAACTTCTTCGCTGGAAGCGCCCGGATATTCAATCAGCACGTCCATAACCGGTACGACAATCTGCGGATCTTCTTCACGGGGCGTGAGAATTAGCGCTGCCGCTCCCGCTAGCAGGGAAATGATCAGGAACAGTATGGAAAGCTGCGAGGTGGTAAAAATTTCGACAATCTTTGTCGTCAAACCACGACGTTTGGGGCTTTGATTTCGCAGGTCTTCCATCATTGTGCCTGCTCTGGATTGACTATAACGGTTTCACCGGCATGTAAACCGGAAATAACTTCAATCTGGTCGCCGAAAATTTTGCCCGTTCGGATATGACGCATAATTTGCTTGCCTTCCGATAATACCTTGACGACTTCCAGTTGCCCGATATGTTGCACTGCACTGGTAGGAATCAATAAGGCTTCATGTTGACCGCAGGCTTGTTCCAGCCAGCCGAAATACCCCGGTTGTAAGCCTTCGATTGCAGGCAGTGCAATTTTAATCAGCTGGGTGCGGGTTTGCGGGTCAACTTCGGGACTGATCTCGTCAATTTGAGCATTGGTCGTTAGCCCCAGGGTATCAATGCGCACGGTGACATCCATACCGGTGCTGTAACGTCCGGCACAAGTGTTCGGTACGTCGGCTTCAAGCCGTAAACCTTTTGGCGTCTGCAAAGTGACTACGGGGACGCCGGGCAATCCCATATCACCGGGTTCTTTAAGACGCTTAACAACAATGCCATCAAACGGAGCCAGTAATTGCGTATCAGCCAAATGGGATCTGATTTCACTAACAGAACTTGCCGCCTGATTGACACCGGCTTGCGCCTCTTTTGCCTGCGCCACTACGGCATCAAATTTTTCGCGGGTTGCCGCCTCTTTACTGTACAAACTTCGGGTACGTTGTTCATCTGCTTTAGCGCGATTTGCCTGGGCATGTGCACCAGCCAGCGCGGCAAGGGCCGCGTTTTCCTGAGCCCTGATGTCACGTTCATCCAGGCGGGCGATGATATCGCCTTTTTTGACCTTGTCGCCGGCGTTGACTTTGATCTCGAGTATTCGAGCCGTCATTCTAGGGGCAATATTGGCAACGGTTCTTGATCTTACCGTACCGGGCCAGGCAAGAATATCGTCAACCTGTATTTTTTCAACAAGTGCCGTGTTGCTTGGCGCGTTTGAATCGGAAGGCTGTGGGCTTATTCCGGGAGCCACTTTGCTGACAAAACTGCCTTGCATATAAAGAAGTAACAGAATCAACGCTAAAACAGCTGCGGAAATAGTGACGATTTTGTTGATATTTTTATGTTCGGTTTGTGACATGAGAACTCCTTTATTTCCAGTCGCCGACAGCTTTTTTCAAGGCAGCTTCAGCACTCAGTGCATCGTAATGCGCTGCGATAGTATTCGAGTGGGCTTTATTTCTGGCGACTTCCGATTCGATATAACGGGTAACTGTGACTACTTCAGCCCGTCTTTCCTCATTAACCAGTCTTAAGGCTTCATCGGCCGCCACTACCGATGATTCGGTGACGCGCAAACGCGCCAAAGCTTCTTCAAGTTTTAGAAATGCAATTTTTACTTCCTGTTCAATAGCCAGTTTGGTTTTTCGTTCCGTTTCACGCGCTTCTGCAGCTTTTCGTTCTGCCGCGCGGACCCGTTGCTGGGTGTTAAAGCCTGAAAATAAATCCATTTCGACGCTGACGCCGGCGGTGACATTGTCCTTTTCACCGTTAAAGCCAGGGGATTGACTGTTCTGACCGTAGCTCACATAGGCATCTGCTTTGGGCAAATAAGCGCCTTTCTCGCTTTTTAACCGGCGCTGACTGATTTCTACCTGATTGGCGGCCGCTTTAACTTCCGGGCGTTGCGCCATTGCTTGATTAAGCAAGTCATTAAACGATGCCGGCAACTTGGGTTTGGTCAACATTGAAGATGAAGACGCAACAGTAAAAGTTTGATAACTCGATAGTCCGAGTAAATTGGCGATGCTGGTTTTGGATAGCTCTATGCCGTTGGCGGCTCTGATTTCGGCATCCTGCGCTTCAGCCAATTGCACTTCCAGGGATAACATATCGGATTTAAGGACGGTTCCCGCTTCGTACTGGAGTTTTGTTTGCCTTAACTCACTGGTAATTGCGGTAATGGAATCCCGGGCGACTTTTTGCGCTTCTATAGAAGCCAGATAAGCATAATAGGTAGCAGTAACGGCTTCAATCAGGGCATTACGCACTGTCGAGCGTTCAAACTCTGCTGCGTCTATACCCAGCTCCGCCGCTTTACTAGCTTGATAATCCTGGCCACCACGGAACAGGGACAGTTTTCCTATGATTTCGGGACGAAAATTTTGCCGGTATCCGGGATTATTAATGTTATTGATCGAGTTGGAATCGAAATCCCTTTGCGACACGATCATCGAAAAAACCTGCGCCGGGTTGTTGGAATGTTCATAACCGACTCTGGCGGTTATTTGCGGATAAAACGCAGACAGAGCCACACCCAGTTGCGCTTCAGCCTGACTGATGCGTTCTATAGCGATTTGCATGTCAGGATTGTTGGCTAATGCATAATCAATAGCCTGGTCCAGCGTAAAAGATTGGTTGATTGATTTTTCAGGTACAGCCTTATCAGCAGAATTTTGAGGAACTGGATCCGCTGCTGCCGGCAAGTTTGATAGCATCATTATCGGTAATAAACTTAATGCAATTTTCTTTTTTATTGATTTATGCATAATCCTTTCCATACAGTCTAAATTGCTGGTCGGGTCAGCATTACCCGACGTATAGCTATCCACAAAAGCGTATCCTGCATAGGTAGGGCGTACTGTGCACGCCTATACTCCCAAAAAACGCGCGCAGCACGCTCTACCGGGAGACAGCAGCGAGAGAAACTGCCTTTCTGGACAACTAACTTTTAAACGTTGCAAACTCCGTCCTGATCCGGGCTGTGCGCCGCACAGCAATCAGAAAGCACAACCCGGTTTAACACCCAGTTTTTTAAGTATCATTGCCATCGGACAAAATCCCGTAAACGCTGACTGGAACAGATTTGCGCCGACAAAAGCTGTGAACCATAGCCACAATTCAGAATGATAATGCGCCAGCAACAAGCTAATCAAAATAAAACTGCCTGCAACAGCAAAAACTACGCGATCAATTGTCATCTTATTTTCCTTTCAACCGGACTACGCCAATTAATTTAAGCATTAACCTTTCATAAAAAGGCTCACTGATGCCTTTCCTGATTTTACGCATAAAATATTTCTCAAAACCAATTTTAGCCAGATGCACCCATTTACCTTCCGAAGACCAGGTTACATTACGCGGTGGAATTTGCGGCTTGGCCAGAAAAGCTACCCCGGAATCGCCAAAATCAGCCAGACATAAGGCATTCAGCGTTGCTTTGTGTGACGGCTCTTTGCCGGCTAATTCATCGGCAATATTATGCGCGGTTGCAGTCACCATCGATTCGATCATATAACCGGTTTTTGGTGCGCCAACTGGCAGAGGTGTCTTTTCAACCGGCGGAATAGCAATACAAACACCGACAGAATAGACATTTTTGAAGGTTTTATTACGCTGATACTCATCCACCAAAACAAAGCCGCGCGGATTAACCAGACCCTCGACTCCGACATTACGCACGGCGTCAACGCCGGTAAAAGCGGGTAACATCATTGAGTGATTAAAGGGCAACTCATGTTTTTTCTTGTCCTTGCCTTCATCATCGACTTCTGTGACAAACATCATGCCGGGTTCAATTTTGTCGACCCTGGCATTGGTTATCCATTTGACGGTCTTGTCACGCAAGGCGCTTTCCAGCAGGCCTTTGGTATCGCCGACACCGCCTAAACCCAAATGGCCGATATAAGGTTCCGCGGTAACAAAAGTCATCGGCACTTTGTCGCGAATTTGCCTTTTGCGTAATTCCGCTTCAAGAATCATTAAATATTCATACGCGGGGCCATAACAGGATGCGCCCTGAACCGCACCGATAACAATCGGACCGGGATTTTCGATAAACTTTTCCCAATCTTTTATAGCAACTTCGGCATGATCAACATGACATACGGATGAGGTATAGCCATCCGGTCCCAAGCCGGGAACTTCGTCGAAGGCCAGACGCGGTCCTGTAGCAATAACCAGGAAGTCGTAAGCTACGGCAGAGCCATCATCCAGCTGTACCTGATTATTGACGGGATCTACCTTTGATGCCGCTTTTTGAATAAATTCTATGCCTTTCTTTTTGAAAACCGGGGCTAATTCAATCTTCAATTCTTGGGGTGTTCGCCATTTGGGTGGAACCCAGGGATTTGACGGAACAAAATGAAAAGTAGGGCTATCGGAAATCACGATGACATCATGATTTTTCCCTACTGTTTCCTTCATTTCGAAAGCCATTGGCACACCGCCAAGGCCTGCGCCTAAAATTACAATACGAGCCATTCTACTCTCCTCAATTAATTAGTTATTATTGCGTGCCTTGTGTTGTTCCAATCGCGCTTAAGTCAATTGAAACCCGATTAAAGTGAGCCGGTACATACACTGAACAATGAAAAAGAAAAATCATTAACCCGTAAAAAATCAGACAAAAGTACCGAAAAACTTAAAGATAAATTAGTATATTAGTAAATGTTAATAGACAATAACACAATTTAATCCTAGTATACAAGCCTAATTATTAGGGTAAAATCAGCCCATAGACAAGAGTTATTTCTCTAAAATGTTGATTTAACCACATGGGGCATGGGTTTACCTTGCATCCCTGCCATCTATCACAGGTTCTGGTCAACAGGACTGCAATCCAGAGGGTGAATTTATGATTTCAGAAGCCATGGTTGATTTATCTCGTTGGCAGTTTGCGGCAACGTCTATGTATCATTTTCTGTTTGTTCCGTTGACATTAGGTTTATCGTTTTTGCTGGCGATCATGGAATCGACCTATGTCATGACCGGCAAGGAAATCTACAAGGATATGACCCAGTTCTGGGGAAAATTATTCGGCATCAATTTCGCGCTGGGCGTCACTACCGGTTTGACGATGGAATTTCAATTCGGCATGAACTGGTCTTATTTCTCGCATTATGTCGGCGATATTTTTGGTGCGCCGCTAGCCATCGAAGGTTTGATGGCGTTCTTCCTGGAATCCACATTTGTCGGTCTGTTTTTCTTCGGCTGGGATAAGCTAGGCAAAGGGCAACATTTGCTGGTGACCTGGCTAGTTGCCTTGGGAACCAACTTGTCCGCATTATGGATTCTGGTCGCTAACGGCTGGATGCAAAATCCGGTTGGCGCGGAGTTTAATTATGAAACCATGCGCATGGAAATCTCCAGTTTTGCTGATCTGTTATTTAATCCGGCCGCCCAGGTTAAATTTGTCCATACCGTTGCCGCAGGTTATACCACGGCCTCTGTTTTCGTGCTTGGCATCAGCGCTTATTACATGCTGAAAGGCCGGGATGCGGCCTTTGCGCAGCGTTCTTATACCATCGCCGCAGGGTTTGGTCTGGCAGCCATCCTGTCGGTGATTGTGTTGGGCGATGAAAGCGGCTATACCGATGGCGAAGTACAAAAAGCCAAACTGGCCGCTATCGAGGCCGAATGGCACACCGTAGAGCCACCCGCCGCATTTACTGTCATTGGTATTCCCGATCAGGAAACCATGGAAACGCATTATGCAGTAAAGATTCCCTGGGTATTGGGCTTGATCGGCACGCGTTCTTTCGATGAGCCGATTACCGGTTTATCGGAGATTCTGCAAAAAAATCGCTTGCGTATCCGCGATGGCATCAAGGCGTATTCACTGTTGCAAAAATTAAGATCGGGCAGCAAGGATGTCAATGTCCGTGCCGAGTTTGACCGCTATAAGCAGGATCTGGGTTATGGCCTATTGCTTAAACGCTATACCGAGAAGGTGGTCGATGCGACCGACCAGCAAATAGAGCAGGCAGTGCACTATTCGATACCCAGAGTCGTGCCTTTATTCTGGACCTTCCGGATCATGGTGGCTTGCGGTTTCATTATGCTGGGGATATTTGTTTTTGCGGTTATCGCCAGCTCAATTCGGAAATGCAGACAGGAGTGGTTATTACGCGCAAGTCTTTATATGATGCCTTTGCCCTGGATTGCCTCGGAAATGGGTTGGTTTGTGGCCGAGTTCGGTCGTCAACCGTGGACTATTGCGGAGATTTTACCGACATTCTTAAGCACTTCAACCTTAAGCGAACTGGATATATACCTGAGTCTGGCCGGCTATATCGGTTTATATACGGTATTTTTGATCATCGAAATGTTCTTGATGCTCAAGTTTATCAAGTCAGGTCCCAGCAGCCTGCATAAAGGCCGTTACCATTTTGAAATCGCTACAGGAGCATCGCTATGATTTTTGATTATGAAACTATGCGCTTGATCTGGTGGGCTTTATTAGGCGCTTTATTAATTGGCTTTGCCATCACCGACGGTTTCGACCTGGGTGTAGCAATTTTATTACCCTTCTTAGGCAAAAACGATACCGAACGCCGCGTAATCATTAATTCCATAGGCGCTACCTGGGAAGGCAATCAGGTTTGGTTTATAACCGCGGGCGGCGCCTTGTTTGCCGCCTGGCCTATGGCCTATTCCGTAGCCTTTTCAGGGTTTTATTTTGCCTTATTATTAACGTTGTTTGCGTTATTTCTAAGGCCGATAGGTTTTGATTACCGCAGTAAACTGCCCAGCCAAAATTGGCGCAACAATTGGGATATCGCCTTGTTTGTGGGTGGCTTTGTACCGGCGCTGATTTTCGGCGTCGCATTTGGCAATTTATTACAAGGCGTACCGTTCCACTTCGATAATGATATGCGTATTTTTTATACCGGTTCATTCTGGGCACTGTTAAAACCATTTGCGCTGGCAGCGGGATTACTTAGCTTATCGATGCTGATCATGCACGGTGCGGTATTTTTACAGCTCAAGACCGAGGGCGGCATTAATCAGCGCTGTCAAACAGTAGTCATGGTCTTTGCAATCATAGCGCTGGCCATTTTTGCTCTGGCGGGCATCTGGGTTGCCAATATTGACGGTTACCATATCACGACCGAAATTTTTCCTAACGCGCCTTCCAACCCGCTGGTAAAAATAGTTTCTAAAGAACCGGGGTTATGGCTGGATAACTATGCGCATTATCCTGTGTTGTGGACTAT
>JBAQEN010000856.1:0-7106 GCA_049286765.1 Methylococcaceae bacterium | reverse complement strand
ATCTTTTAGGCAGGTATCAGCAAATTAAAGCATTAGACTCGATTTATTTTGTCCCGTTTTATCTCGATACTTGACCTTCAACGGACTTTTTCATTTCTTCACGAAGCCATCTTTCGAGGACATTGGCGATGTAGGCTTCCTCGTCCGAAGTCAGGGGGCGGCCCTTGGGGATTCTGTGCCATTTTTCCAGACAACCGCGGCAACAGCAGGCTGTCGCATGTTGTGCAACAAAGACCGGATGCCCCCGAAAAGGCGTTTGTTTACCGTCATTTGCAGGTACAGCGGGCGCCAGGCGCTTGCTGATAAAATCTTTGGCATGATCGATAACCGTCGGCAGTCCCTTGGCATGCAGATAGGCAATATCCTTGCCTTACAGCTGAAATTTGCTGCGGAATGCGGATTTTGACAGTGCGATAAAGACTTCGTCAAATTCTCTCATAGTTAGATACACTGAATCAGCTTGAATCCCTTACAGTATATTGGCGTAATCCTGCTCCAGTTGCCGGAAATTCAGCGAGGACATAAAGCGGCTGAAACTTAGCCAGGATGATAGTCCCATCAGATCCCTGAACTGCGGCGGCAAAAATCGAGGTGCTATGACTGTGCCTTCTTCAACCAGATCAACCAGCACTTTCATATCCTCAATCATCGTCTTACCGCAGAACAACAAGGGAATTCTATCCGGTTTGCCTTTGCTCACAGCCAGACGCATGAAATTATAAGTCAGCACGAATCCCTTGATATAGGTCAGGTCTTTGGTAAACGGCAAACCATCCGGGCTGCTGCCTCTGAATACACGGCTACTGAGCGTGTAGTTTTCTTCGTCATCCAGTCCTTTGTCTCTGAAGAAAGCAAATATGTCCATAAAATTGGCGCCTTCTTCAGCCAGAGTAATGGCGCGTACCCGATTAATCAGGCGCATGAGCCGATTGGGAGTAGAGCTGAAGGTTAATATTTCCATCAATACCGCCAATCCTTCTTGCGTGACGGTCGCAGAAGGCGGGCCTTTGCCAAGAAAGGTGCAATAAGGCTGGGCGAGACCATTCAAAGTAGTACCCAAGTGTACCCATATTTCGTGTACCTCAAGCACACGCAGATCACGCATGTTGAATAACGCATCCGCGCGTAATTTGATGTAATCAGTACCGGCTGCTGCATCGGCAATAATACCATCGCTAATCATTGCCCGTAGACCATCGCCAGGAAACATACTTTGAATTTTTTCATTGAGAATGGCCACTGCTTCCTTTGCATTGATTGTCTTGGGTTCTTCAGCTAAGAAATCCAGTTGTAAAAGCTGAGAAAGTGTAGCTTCCATCATACTGCCTAAAGTGGCAATGGTCGGATCACCGACATGAAACACGTCTTGAGAGGAACCGTATAATTCCTGAGAAATATTTGAGAATGTTGATGTCCCTCTGGCCTCAAGCATACGAACCACATCTTGGTATTCGCGGCATATTCTACGCATGATAACGCTAAGCGGGTTGAGTTGACCCAATTTACGTACGAGATCACGCTCAATTTGATAGAACTCGTGTTTTTTTTCGTCGGGATCAAAGCCTAATGGGCGATTTTGATAATATTCTGTTGTTATTACGGGTGATTTATTACAGTTATTCTTAAAAAAATCCTGTTTAATAGTGTCATCCCATTTGATAGCATCGAGAATCCGGATCGGTTGTTGCGCTTTGACAATTCTGTCCGATAGCGTTTTGACTTCAGTCAAATAGGTCGATGGTTTAATGATTTTTTTCGTCATGTCTATATCATCCGTTAGCGGTGCATGGTTCATAGCGCAACAATTTGCATAGATCAGTTTTACCCATAGTAGAACCAAGCCCAGTATACCAACAGATTGAGAAAGCCCAAGGGAATTCCAATACGCGCAAACTCAAAAAAACCTAAAGCAGCCCCATGTTTTTCGGCATGTTGAACAATAATGACATTACTTGCAGCGCCAAGAATCAGGAAATTGCCGGCAATAGTGCTTCCCGCCGCCAAGGCCATGAGTAACTCGGCATCCGGGTTTGTCAGCATCGGCAGATAAAGCGCCACCAAAGGCACATTCGATATTAACTGACTTAGAAAAGCCGCTAGTAGCATAATGGCTGGAACCGTAGTCAAGTCTATATGCAAGTCATTAACCCATTGCTGCATAAAACCGGTTTGCCAAACACTGGCCATTAACACAAACATAGCCGCAAAAAACAATAAGGTTGCCCAATCCACACCCTTTAGTAATTGTAGCCGGGTGGAGCTAAATAAAAGCGGAGGAAAGGCTGCAATGATGGCGATATGACTTAATTCTATTCGTATTGGACTTTGTCTGCTAACCAGAATAACATTAAGCACTATCAGTCCGACCAGTAAAAATAGTGAAACGCTAGCCAAACTAGCCAGTTTTTTATCCAGTAGTTTGACAGGCGTATGAATTAGCGGCTTACCGTTTATAAACTCTTGCCGGTAAACCAGCCTCAGCACCAGATAGGTAATGATCAGGTTAATCAGTGTGGGTATAGCGAGTGCCTGAAAAAAAGTCAGAAAAGGTGCGGGTAATCCGCCCTGGCTGGCAATAAGGAAATTTTGCGGATTGCCTATCGGACTCATCACACTACCTGTGGTAATGGCAAAGGCAAGTGTTAATAACAACAGCTTACTATTAACGTTGTGTTCCCTTGCCAATCGCAGGGCCAGCGAAGTGCCGATTATTGCTAGAGTGTCGTTCATGAGCAATGACGAACTAAGCGCCGCCCCAAATAGAATCCCCAAAACGAGGTGTTGCACTGATTTTAGTCCAGCAAACAAATGATAAGCTAAATAATATAAATAGCCGCTGGCAACCAGCGCTTGACCAATGATAAACATACCCAGCAGAAACAGCATCACATTAAGGTCTATCACTTTTACGGCATCGAGCACACTAATCTGCCCGGTAGCCACTACAATCAATGCGCCACCTGTCATCGATTGCCAGATTTTAATATTAAAACGCCCGATTTTTCGAACAGCGATCAGTATAAACACAAAAATCAGCACTACGACGGATATGTTCATTTTGTTTGAAATTCTAAATTTAAAAGCCTTTAAAAATGTGCGTTTTATTAATTATTTTCATAGATGAAAAAACTTTATTTTTCTTATAACCATTAATTTAAGATTATTTTAAGAATAAATAGAGCACAATAGAATTAAAAACGTTAGCGAGATCGTATTATGAGTGAGCATACCCTGAAAAATCTGACAATTGACAAAGATAGGGCTATAGCATCGAGACGAAAGTTTCTGAAGCAGATGGCATGTGGTTCTATTTTGGCAATGAGCGGATCCGAGGTAGCAACAGCAGCAGTTCGACATATCATCTATCCGGCTCGACATGGGCGCCATCATATCCATGCTCAGCCAGTCCAAACCATCGCGCAGCGTCTTCGCGCGCGTGTTTTAAAGGGAAAATCCTCTACTGAGGCAACACATCTCGATACTCCTGAATACAAAATGCTTTCGTTTGAACATACCCATACCGGTGATAAGTTAAAATTAACCTATTTTGAGCAGGGAAGTTACATTAAAGATGCTCTGCAAGAAATCAATTACCTGCTTCGCGATTACCATACCGATGATGTTCACCCCATCGATACTGCTTTACTGGATCAGTTATTCGATCTGAAACAGACTCTTGGCGTTAACAAGCCTTTTCATATCGTTTCCGGTTATCGCTCTCCGTTTACCAATGCCCAGTTACGCAAACATAGCCATGGAGTCGCAGAACATAGCCTGCATATGCAGGGCAGGGCGATTGACATTCGGGTTGAAGGAGTACAAACCAAAACGATTAGAAACGCAGCACTAGCGATGGCGCGTGGTGGCGTAGGTTATTATCCCCGCAATAATTTTGTCCATCTGGATACAGGTGAATTTAGAACTTGGTAGAAACGGGTACTGTGCTTCCTATCGATTCACAACCCATGTAGGTCTGGCTTTAGCCTGACCGATGTTCCCTGTTATCGAGGAACAATGCCGAACCATTGCCATGCCTAAACTGATTGATTAGATTAGTTATTTTTTATAATTGGAACTGCATTCACTATATTGGCGCTAACAAAAATCGACTGATCCGATAAATCTTCGGGTTTTCTAAGAGCTTCAAGCAGAATAGCATCATGACCGTAAATATCCGGGTAAAATGTCAGGTTATCAAAATGGTCGAAGAAAGATGTGATATACAGAAACATTACGGGTATTGGTTTTTTCAAGATGACCCGGCGCGTTTTGGGTGATTGCAACGCTTGCAGTATTTCTTCCTTGCTCCATTGGTTTTTAAGCGCGAATTCAGCCAATCCTTCAGGATTGGCGACCCGTACACAACCATGACTGAAATCCCTCCGTGACTTGCTAAACAGGGTTTGAGACGGCGTATCATGCAAATAGACATCGGCCTTGTTAGGAAATATAAACTTCACCCGGCCTAGTGCATTCTTGTTGCCTGGACGCTGTCTGATTCTTAACGTGCCCTGGTTAAGCCCGGTAATAGATGAGCCGGTAAAAGCGACAGCTTTGGTCTCATTGCCGAAAGTGGTAACCAGTTCCATATCTTCATTGTCCAAATAGCTGGGGTTTTGCATTAACTTGGGCAGTATTTCTTTTTTAACGATATTGTAGGGCACATTCCAGTAGGGCCTGAAATCAATAAAACGCATTTCTGCCATCAATACAGGCGTTTCGTTTTTCATCGCCTGTCCAACAACGACTCTCATGTCAGGTATATCTGAATTGAACTGATCTATATCATCAAATGCCCATAGTTGA
The DNA here is from genome assembly GCA_049286765.1 of Methylococcaceae bacterium. Taxonomy (GTDB): domain Bacteria; phylum Pseudomonadota; class Gammaproteobacteria; order Methylococcales; family Methylomonadaceae; genus JAGXGJ01. Next base: position 2,300 of record JBAQEN010000856.1, on the reverse strand, counting down.
AAAGCCGGGATATTAACAATAATATAAGGCCCTGCAATGAGCTCAGGTAACCACCGCAATCTTTCCATAGCCAATTCAATTTGTATTACCCTTTGACTTAACGGCACATTGATGGCAGCGGCAGTTCCTTTACCAATAACCCCGTCTGAGTTCAGTCCGTGCCTTTGCTGAAATTTTTTAACCCCTGCAACGATATTGCCTGTGTAACGTGTGGATTTTTTATCGCCATTGCTACCGTTCTCCTCAGGCAAATCACCGATCGCAGTTAAATATTTGCGTAGTCCCTCAATTTGCGGAAGGTTATCGCCAGGTTTTATGGTTTTTCCAATAATCAGCTCAAAAAGAGGTAATTTACCTGCAAGCACGCGATAAGTGGATAAGGCCGCTTTTAACTTTTGATATTGTTGCAGTTTTGGCTCTATTTTAAGCGGTAATTGTTTAATAGCGCCTTGCGCCAGACTTGTTTTAATCAGTGACGGCAGATCAATCAGCTTTTTTTCCCTTAACTTGAGTTTATAATTTATTCCCTGCGGGTTGACCCGGCCATAATGCAAATCATGCAGGAAACGCAACAAAGACAGGCTGATGGCGGTATCGTAGAGCGCCAATTGCCTGTAATTATCGGGCGCAAGCTTTAAAGCAGACTGTAGTTTTTGATAGAGTGTATCACCGTCATAATTTGCCACATTCAAACCACTAATCGATGCACCATTCAATAAATTGAGCACGTCGACAATATTCTTTTTTGCCTGTGTATTGCCTAGCCAAAGCAGTTGGTAATCCGTGGTTTTATAAAGCGCTGCAAGATCTTCCGCGCGATTTGTAAAATTCGGCTGAGATAAGTAAGGGTGATGTTTTGCAGTGATAATAGTGTTGATTTCATTGGCTACACTGGCTTCTTCATTAGCAATCATTTGAGTAGCTACACTCGCTGCATGATGATCGATATTAGCCGCTTGATTAACTTTATCTTCGGCCAACTGCGCTCGTGCCGGCAAACTCAGAAAAATAATCACCATTAACCGGAACGACATAAAAGCAGTATAGTTTTTGAATTTTGTGCTTTGTATTTTGTAGCCTATCTGATTTTTCAAATCGGTTTTTTGCGAAAAAAATAATTTTCTGGTATCAAGCATACACACCTTATTTGCCAATATACTTAGCTGCATTCAACACACGCCTTTTTAGAAATAATCAGTTTTATCGCTTTCTGGTTTGACAGTAACTGCCACCAACAGTCTGTTTCGCTAGGGATAAAGACGCATGTCAATTAAACCAGGAAAGCGCTGCTGTCGAATCAGAATGCTATTTTACACTACCTTAACTATATATAACCTTAACAAGGGAAGCCGATGGCAAAAAAACCTTAATACCCAGCGCAAATCCTTTTCCATCGGCTAGGCGGGATGCTGCCCAGGCCTCTTATGATTATGGTACGGCACAAAGTCATTCACTTTCTTTTCGACTGGCCTATGATGACTTTGATTTTATAATGCGCGATGAACTGCGACCTATTCGCTTGTAGCTTGATTACTTTAACCTGAATTAACCCCATCAGAACAAAACGACCAATCTGCCTTAGTCATATTTAGCAGCGCCCGCGATTCTGATGATGAAACTGCCAAAATGGTATTCCTTAATGCTGAACAGGCGTTTAGTATAAATTCAAACGGCCATAAACTTGAAAATAATTTAGCAATTGCCTGCCGTCTGCTAAGTAAAAGCCATTACTACGATGAGGAACGTAGTGCGTAAACTGGAGTCACTTATAACCCGTGGTGCAAAAATTTATACAATCGTTGACAGTAGTGACTGGCGGCGGCCCAGGTATGAAGCAGATAACCGGGGGCGCTGCAGGTGTTGGCGGCAAAGTATAGGACTTAATTTCATGCTACCCGGTGAACAGAAACTTAATTCTTATATCTCATTCGAACTGTGTTTTCAGTTTTATTTCTTTACTATCTGTAAACGAAGGAGACCAACGAATTACTGAAATGGTCATTTTAATTGCTCGAAACGCCTTGCCGTGCAGCTTTGCTATTCGCTTCCATATAGGTTATAAGAGCTTCCACTTCGGCATCGTTGAGTCTTAAGTTAGGCATCAATAATTTGTTGTAGCGCTTGTAGAGATCAGTCGCAATGGGATCTTTCCCGGCCAGTAATTTATCCGGTGTCTTCAGCCAGCGGGCCAGCCATGCCCGGTCGCGCCGCTGCGTTACGTCTAGCAGTCCCGGCCCTAAACCGTATTCATTGCCCAGGCTATGACAAGAGCGGCATCGGGAGCGAAACAGATCTTCCCC
>JBAQEN010000855.1:0-3966 GCA_049286765.1 Methylococcaceae bacterium | reverse complement strand
AATCCTGATATCGATTATATTGGTATCGAAGTACATAAACCGGGCGTTGGGCATTTGATGATGCTGCTAGATCAGCAAGGCCTCAGCAATGTAAGAATTTATTGCCACGATGCCATCGAAATTATTGAACACAAAATTCCCGATAATAGTTTGGCGGGTGTGCACTTGTTTTTCCCAGATCCCTGGCCAAAAAAGAAACATCATAAAAGACGCATTGTGCGGCCAGATTTTCTAGAATTATTAGTCAGAAAGTTAAAAGCCGGCGGTTATTTTCATGCAGCCACTGATTGGCAAAATTACGCAGAAGCCATGTTGGAAATTTTATCGGCTGGTTCAGGCTTAAAGAATACCAGCCCTACCGGCGATTATTGCGAGTGTCCAGAGTACCGCCCGTTCACAAAATTTGAACAACGTGGAATACGTTTAGGACATGGCGTTTGGGATTTGATTTTTAGAAAAGAATAATAAACAACAGAGCTCCTATTAAAGTCGTTCATCCTGAAAAACGTCACAAATGTACGGCGCTCAAAGCTAATCAAAAAATTACTGTTTATTTACCATGCACCTGAACAGGTAAAGGGAATTCCATTGCAACCGCATGAGTTGCCTCGGTGTTTTCCATGTATCAGAGTTGAACTGGGTTTTTTGGGTTCGTAATTCGACAAGTTCACCCTGTTTTAGCTTAACTGTTGAGTTAACATAAAACGTCCGGGATTGTAGTCCATAAACAGCTCGGTTGCATGTACCACTCTATCCCGTCTATGGATTTACAGTAAGCGAACATTTATGCTATCGGGATTGGGTATTTCGATCCGACATACCGGAGAGAGGTGCTGAGTCATTGGGTCAATCTGTGTTGTAATCGATTTAGCCCGTTGTCTGTATTTTAACGTTCATTAGGTTAATCATTTGCAAGAAGATATCTTTATTGATTGCAATCGTTAAAATGATTCATTTAGAAGCATGTTAACGAACATAAAAATTTTTTATTGAATATTATCAAATGGATTTGCCATTTTCAATTCTCATTGACAAACTAAGCATGTATGATATAGAAATATTTGTTTAATTATATCCATCATCTTGTTCATCTTTAATTTAAATGACATCGAAGTCTAAAAAAGACGTTGATTTTAAATCAACAAAAGACCCATACGCACAGCGCGAAGCTGAAAAGTATGAAAATCCCATTCCCAGCCGTGAGTTAATACTTCAGCTTATCGAGCATGCTGGAAAACCTTTGTCCCGGGTTGACATTGCCGCCGCGTTCTCCCTTGAATCGGAAGATGACCTGGAAGCTTTACGCCGCCGCCTGAGGGCAATGGAGCGTGATGGACAATTATTATTTAATCGAGGACAGCAATACTGTCTGGTTAATAACAAGGATTTAATTGTTGGCCGTATTATCGGCCATCCCGACGGGTTTGGTTTTATAAGGCCCGATGACGGCTCGGATGACCTGTTTTTATCGCCTCGTGAAATGAACCCCTTGCTGCATAATGACCGGGCTATGGTGCGGGTTGCAGGGGTTGATAAAAAAGGCCGCAGGGAAGGCGCGGTTGTAGAAATTCTGGAAAGAAACACGCATCAAGTAGTCGGACGGCTATATAAGGAAGATGGCTTTACTTACGTTGTCCCCGATAACAAAAATATCGCGCAAACGGTCCTGTTGCAAAAAGGCGGTGCAGGCAAAGCCAAACAAGGGCAAATTGTAATTGCCGAAATTGTCGAGCAACCCACCAAATTACGCCAGCCTATCGGTAGAATCGTCGAAATATTGGGCGATCATCTTGCCCCCGGTATGGAAATTGAAATGGCGATTCGTTCTCATGAATTGCCTCATTTATGGCCGGATGAATTGCTGGACGAAATCAAGTCATTAAGTGAAGAGGTGCCTGAATCTGCAAAGGAAAATCGCGTTGATTTGCGGGAAACACCTCTGGTTACGATTGACGGTGAAGATGCGCGGGATTTTGATGATGCAGTTTTTTGCAAAAAAACACCTAAGGGCTGGAAATTACTGGTAGCGATTGCCGATGTTTCGCATTATGTGCAGGTTAATAGCGAACTAGATAAAGAAGCTAAAAATCGCAGTACTTCAGTATATTTTCCTGAACAAGTTATTCCGATGTTGCCGGAAATATTGTCCAACGGCTTGTGTTCGCTCAATCCCGATGTTGACCGTTTATGTATGGTCTGTGAACTGTTCATAGATCAACAGGGTAAAGTGTTACGTTCACGCTTCTTTGATGCAGTAATGAGCTCTCATGCCCGCCTGACCTACACTGAAGTCGCAAAAATGCTGGTCGATGGCGATCAGCCATTGATGGAAAAATATAAAGCTTTAATGCCGCATTTACGCGAGTTATACGCGCTTTTTAAGGTTATGCGCATGAGCCGCGAACAACGCGGGGCAATGGATTTTGATACTCAGGAAACGCGGATTATTTTTGGTACAGATCGTAAAATTGAAAAGATAGTGCCCGTCGTGCGTAATGATGCACACAGGCTCATTGAAGAATTTATGATTACGGCTAACAATGCGGCGGCGCGGTTTTTAAATGCTAAAAAAATACCCAAGTTGCTGCGCGTACACGAAGGCCCTAGCTCAGACAAGTTGCTTAATTTAAAAACCTTTTTGGGCGAGCTGGGTTTAAAATTAGGCGGCGGGGTTAATCCGACTCCGCTGGACTACATGCACTTGGTCGAGTCCGTTAAAGACAGACCCGACGCGCATCTAATCCAGACGGTATTATTGCGTTCGATGTCACAAGCCGTTTACAGTCCCGAGTTAAAGGGCCACTTTGGTTTAGCGCTGGACGCGTATGCACATTTCACGTCACCCATCCGCCGTTATCCCGATCTGCTAGTGCATCGCGCTATTCGGCATTGCTTGCAGGGTAAAAGCGTAGAAAGTTTTGTTTATGGCTTTCCGGATATGGTTATTCTTGGCGAACAATGCTCAGCCAATGAACGCCGTGCTGACGAAGCCACACGCGATGTAGTTAGCTGGCTAAAATGTGAATACATGATGGATAAAATCGGAGAAGATTTTTCCGGTATTATTTCAGCAGTGACCTCGTTTGGTTTCTTTGTTGAACTGGCCGAAATCTATGTAGAAGGCTTGGTCCATATCAGTAATCTTGGTCAGGATTATTTTCATTTTGATCCGACCAGTCATCAGTTAAAAGGTGAACGGACGAATACAAATTTTCGTTTGGGCGATAGTGTTAAGGTCAAGGTGGTTCGTGTTAGTTTGGATGAAAAAAAGATTGATTTTGAGCTGGTTGAAAAACAAGGCTCTGTAAAAAAAGCAAAAACCAGAAAAAAACCGCGTAAAAAATGATATGCAGTCTGGGTTTAATTATCAATCCACTGTTCTATTCTGAGGCATGGATGAAGTAGAGGCCGCCTTACCAGGGCTCATTAAGAAACAGCACCGAGGCAATAATTACGTAGAAAGCTGGTAAAGCTGATTGCAGAGGAATGTCACGAACCAATCCGATAGTGCGTACCGGATGTCCACCCATTACAGCCTGAGCACCAAAGGCCTGTTCGACTCGTGCGCACACTTTCGATTAAGTTCGGATCGCTTGTTTTTGTTCTTCTACATCGAATAATCATGGTTGACGTGGTTTTCATCGGCTAAACATCTCTTCTTGGTGGGGGCGCTATCATCTCATTTCGGCACTAAAGCCAATGCATTTGAAAATTCATGGTGGACCGGGGAATTATTTGAGATGTCCTAAATTCTATTTTCAAGCATTTTTAAACGGGAGATTGCCCTGCTAATATGCGGTATAGCGATGGCTTTTACTTGATGGATAGAGTATACTTTCCTCCGAAAGAGTTAGCTGGGCAGTCGCTGTTTTATCGTCAAGATAAAATGGAGGAAAGTCCGGGCTCCATTGGGCAGGGTGCCAGGTAACGCCTGGGAGGCGCGAGCCTACGGAAAGTGCCACAGAA
>JBAQEN010000854.1:0-8707 GCA_049286765.1 Methylococcaceae bacterium | reverse complement strand
CTTAATATCAAGCCGTCCCTGGCGGATAATAAATTTGTTACACCGCCCTCACATCATAAGGAATTTGTTTGAACACGATATTTTCCGCTTCCAAACGTGGCTTACCGAAACGGCTGGCTTCGCCATAAATGATCTTACGCCCGTTATGCTTTGGCAAACTGTCCAGTACGGCTTGAGTGAGGACATTGCCGCTTTGCGGTCTGCGGTCTCCGAGAATGCCGTTATACAGCAGGTAATAGGCGGTATCGTTATGAATGCCCAGCAACGGCGAGTCGGCAGACTTTGCCAGCGGCACGCGGGTTTCGCAAAACCAGACATGCGCAGCCAACGCGGCAAAGCGCACGTTATGATGGATAGAACCGTATTCATCAAATATCGTCTCGCCCAAGCGGAAATAATGAAACCCGCCGCCGCCTTGCCAGTTAACCGCCTTGGATATTCCGCCCTGTTCGCCTTCGACGACTTTTTTTAAGCGCGGCTGGCAGTGGGTTTCTGCATGATCACCCATTTCTATACCGATATAACGGCGGTTCATTTTATGGGCGACTGCGGCGGTTGTGCCTGAGCCTAAAAAACTATCCAGCACAAGGTCGTTTTCGTTTGTGGCAATTTGCAAAATGCGGTGAAGTAATCGCTCTGGTTTTGGTGTATCAAATGCGTCGCTTGCTCCAAATAATTCGTTAATTTCCTTTTTGGCTTCTTGATTGTGACCAACTTCGGCGTTAGTCCACCAAGTCCAAGCATTTTGTCCATCCATTTCGTTTAAGAATCTTTTTAAACGCGGTCTCGCATTCCCATCTTTGCCGAACCACACTCTATTGTCAGCAAGCAATTTTTTAAATGTTTCTTCTGCTAATGCCCAGCATCGTCCTTCAGGCGGTGGATAAGATTTACCATTCGGTGAAACGATTGTATAAAACTGATTTGGTGTTGCGTGTCCTGTCATTCCAGTGAAATCAGTGGAAGCCCATGCTCCCCTTGGATCGTCATCGGGATTTTTAAAATCTTTCATTCGACCTTCATTCACAGCAAGTTGATTAAAACTTTCATTTTGAATGAACGCATTTTTTTTCTAAACCAAAATAGCATCGTGAGCCGCGCCTAATCTAAGTCGATTATCGGGTGATGTTCTTTTCTGCCAAACAACATTCGCCACAAAATTCCTCCGCCCAAACACCTCATCCATCATTACCTTCAAATAATGCGCCTCGTTGTCGTCGATGGACACCCAAATACTGCCGTCTTCCGCCAGCAATTCCCTGAGCAGTTCCAAGCGCGGATACATCAGGCTCAACCACAAGGAATGCTCCAGGTTGTCGTCGTAATGACTGAACGCCGAACGCGTGTTATAAGGCGGATCAATATAAATGCACTTCACCTTACCGCCATACAGCGGCAACAATGCTTTCAAGGCTTGCAGATTGTCGCCTTGTATCAACATGTTTTCCGTGTTGGTATTGCCCTCGCCAAGTTCCGGCACCGCTTCCAGCAAGCGATAAGGCACTTTCTGCACGGTGCGTACGGCATCCGCTTTGTTTAACCAATCGAGTAAGGGCATGGCTTAAGGTTTAGTCCTCTAGGTTTGATTTTAGGTTTAAGGTAAATGTTACTTAAAAGCCAGTAACGCCGCGACTTCTTTGTGCTGGTTCCAAATCTCCATATTGGGAACTTTGACAGCGAAGCTCTCGTTTCGCAAAAGATGTTGTATCCAAGTGTCTCTATGCCCGTCATTCCGGCACGGATTGCCGGAATCCAGGCTACATGGATGTAAACAGCATGCCATCCATGTCACTGGATACCCGCTTCCAGGCGAGTATGACGAATTACCTGCATAACTTTTAGATCTGGAGCTTGAAAACTAGCTTAAAAATTTAATCTATAAGTTTCACAAATCATCAACCATCAAAATTTTGTATACCTCATAAGCAGGCTCTTCATAAGGATGAACGCCAAGCAGGGTCTGTACAACTTCCTTGATTGATTGCGGCGGCGGCACAAATCATTTCCACCTTATATTCAATCACTTTTTCCAACTGGTTAATTTGCCCAAGAGTCGGCTGGCTATTTGCCAAAGGCCTGAATTGCCCTTCGCCCCGCACTTGCCAGCAGCATTGATCCTAAGCCTTATAATGCCCCGCGCCTTTTGCAAACAAGGCGTTTTTTACCGGTTCAAGATGGGATTCCGGAACATAAAAACTCAGCTTATACATGGAGACAATAGCTCCCTTACACCGTCTGATACTGCAAAGCCGCCCTCACACAACGTAAAACACCGTAACTGTATTGACCATCAAACAGCTCGTATACAGGCTTGAGCGCATTCCGTTGCTCATTTGGCAAACCCAGAATGGCTTCTTCGATCCGTTTGATTTCCTGCTCCGGCAATTCCACGACATCTGTCAATATCAGCATGCCCTGCTCCAGTGCTTGCGAGAGATGATTATAAATAGTGTCTTCTTTCAATTCTCTTTTTTGGGCAGTTTTTCGCCCGTTTTGATGAGTTCTATGATGCGGTTGCGTTCTTGTTCAGTCATTATCTAAATAATTTTATATAATCATCAAAAGCAAAAGCTCTATTGCGTTTGAATCCTGTGATTTCTATCAGTATGTTTAATTTGATAAAATCGTCAATTAGCCTTAGCGCCGTGGAAACATTAATAGCGAGCGCTTCTGCAACATCACCGGCATCGGTTATCGGTTTGCTGTACAGATACTGTAAAAATGATTTTGCCAAGGCTTGTTTTTTGCCCAGCGACATGATCTTGTGCTCTACCTCGCTTCTCAGGGCGATGATGTTTTTAAAGGTTTGTATGGAATTTTCGGACGTGCTGCGGACACCTTCAAAAAAGAATTTTAGCCATTGGGTTAAATCATTATGCGTCCTTACCCGGGTCAGGTTGTCGTAATACAACGTTTTATTTTGTTCAAAAAAATCAGACAGGTACAAGGTCGGTTTGTGCAGCAATTGGTTGCTTACCAGAAATAAGGTAATCAGCAAACGCCCAATCCTGCCATTACCATCTAAAAAAGGGTGAATGGTTTCGAACTGGTAATGGGCAATGCCTATTTTTACAAGCGGTGGGACAGGGTTATTCTGGTTGTGTAGAAACTTTTCCAAATCCCCCATTAAATCGTTTACCGAATCCTGGTGCGGTGGAATAAATACCGCATCGGCCAGACTGCTGCCGCCAATCCAGTTTTGACTTTGCCGGAACTCGCCGGGTAGTTTATGGGTGCCTCTTACACCTTGCAAAAGGGTTTTATGGGTTTGTTTTAACAAGCGATTGCTCAAGGGCAATTTTTCCAAACTCTCTATGGCCTGGTTCATGGCCTGCACATAGTTTTGCACCTCTTGCCAATCGTCTTTTTTTTCGGGCTGTATGTATTCTTCTTTTTGTATGGCTTCGTCGATATTGGTTTGAGTACCTTCTATGCGGCTGCTTTTTGTACCCTCTTTGAGTACGTGCATTTTTATAAAAAAATCCACATCGGGGATCAGTTGCGAAAAGGCATTCAGTTCTCCCAACTTAATATTGGCTTGACTCAAAAGCATTATGCTTTCGGCATTGTCTATTTGCCAAGCCACATCTACCAAATTTGGCTCAAAGCTTTTGTATTGACAGCGCTGTACTGATTTTCCCGACTTAAAACTGCTTATATTCATTGCTCTGATTGCTTGAATTGCTGCAAATATAGAAATTTATAATAGCACTTATGATATTTTCTGCAAATATGCAATCTTGTATTTGCAGTTCTAGCCATTGAATTTTTACTGATGCACAGGCTTTGCATTAGTGCATTTCAAATAGCTTACAAAGTTCTCCGAAGGATTCTATATCTTTCTTCACATCTTCCCGTTTTTCCTGTTTCACATAAACTGGGGTATAATTAAACCGTTTGATACTGCAAAGCCGCCCTCACACAACGTAAAACACCGTAACTGTATTGACCATCAAACAGCTCGTATACAGGCTTGAGTGCATTCTGTTGCTCATTTGGCAAACCCAGAATGGCTTCTTCGATCCGTTTGATTTCATGCTCCGGCAATTCCACGACATCTGTCAATATCAGCATGCCCTGCTCCAGCGCTTGCGAGAGATGATTATAAATAGTCTCCTCTTTCAATTCTCTTTTTTGAGCAATCTGCTGCACGCTGAAACCGAGTTTGAACAAATCCGCCGAATCATTCACGGTATCCGGCACGTTGCGATCACCGGCATAGTCCTTGATAACAGCCAAAAATTGTTCACCGTAGAGTTCCAGTTTGCGTGCACCGATACCCGATATTAATGCCATTTGCTTGAGATTAGCGGGTCTGGCTTCAAACATTGCCATTAAGGTTGCATCATGAAAAATAATGTAGGACGGGACATCCTGTGCGTCGGCGATCTCACGGCGCTTGGCGCGTAAAGCGTCCCATAACCCGGTGTTGCTCTCGCTCTTATTAAACGATCTGCTCGCAGATTTTTTAGCGGCCCTGATTTTTTCCGGTTTTATATCCTTGCGTAATATCAGTTGCTGTTCGCCGCGCAGAATTGGACGACATGCGTCGGTCAGTTGCAACACGCCAAAATGGTCAAAATTGACGGCAACCAGGCCGCGCGCGACGAGTTGTCTGAACACGGAAGACCATTGTTGTTCATCCAGCTCTTTGTTTATGCCGAACGTCGATTGCTGATCATGACCAAACTGGATAATCCTTTCAGTGGGTTTGCCGCGCAGTACATCAATCAAATAGCCCACTCCAAAGCGTTGACCGGTGCGGTAAATACACGATAATGCTTGTTGGGCAACCAGGGTTCCATCCCATGTTTCTACAGTTTCCAGACAGGTATCGCAATTATTACAGGGCTGCTCAAGATGATCGCCAAAATAATGCAGTAATGCCTGCCGCCGGCAATGTACTTGTTCACATAGCGCCAGCATGGCATCGAGTTTATGCAATTCCAGCCGTTTATGGGCTTCATCGGCATTGGAATCCGCCAGCATACGCCGCAGCATAATGACGTCCTGCAAGCCATAAGCCATCCAGGCATTAGCCGGCAAGCCATCACGGCCTGCCCTGCCGGTTTCCTGATAATAGGCCTCCACGCTTTTGGGCAAATCCAGATGGGCCACAAAACGCACGTTGGGTTTGTCGATGCCCATACCAAAAGCAATGGTGGCGACAATCACCAGGCCGTCTTCCATTAAAAACCGGTGTTGATGCTGGAAGCGCAAATCGCCGGTCATCCCCGCGTGATAAGCCAAGGCATTAACGCCTTTGGTTCTCAACCATTCGGCGGTTTCATCCACTTTTTTACGCGATAAACAATAAACGATGCCGGCATCGCCGGCATGTTCCGCATGAATAAAGTCAATTAATTGTTGCCGGGCATTTTGTTTCTGCACGATCCGGTAACGGATATTGGGACGGTCAAAACCACTGAGAAAAAGCGGGGCTTGTTCCAGTTGCAAGCGCTGAATGATTTCTTGCCGGGTTTTTTCGTCTGCGGTTGCTGTCAGAGCGATACGCGGAATAGCCGGGAATTGCTCATGCAACATCGAAAGCTGCAAATAATCCACCCGGAAATCATGCCCCCATTGGGACACGCAATGCGCCTCATCGATGGCAAACAGGGCAATTCTGATTCGGGCAAACAGCGCTAACGTACGGTCTGAGTTAAGTCTTTCCGGGGCGATATAGAGCAAGTCCAGCTCGCCATTTTGCAACTGTTGTTCAATCTTGCGAGCTGCTTCCGGAGATAATGTGGAATTAAAAAAGGCGGCTTTTACACCCAGTTGCAGTAACGCACTCACCTGATCCTGCATTAATGCGATCAGTGGAGAAATGACAATACCGACACCCGGCCTGATTAAGGCGGGAATCTGGTAACACAGGGATTTGCCGCCGCCGGTCGGCATTAATACCAGGGCATCCTGCCCTGCCATAACATGTTCAATCACTTCCTGTTGCTGGCCTCTAAAACTATCATAGCCAAAAACGGCTTTGAGTATTTCAATGGGCTTCTTATTCACCGCTTCTCCCAGGCTACGATATTATTTCTTCAATCAGTTAAACGCTTTATAATAAACCAAATTATACAGGACCGCAGGGAACAAACGCCCACTCTATGACCTATTTTACTAATAAGCTTTCGACGCGCCTGGATCAACTTCTGGCAAATGACCATCAACATCTGCTCTGTGGGGGGCAAAAAGGAATTGAAAAAGAAAGTCTGCGTATAGCAAATGATGGTTTTATCGCCCAAACACCCCACCCCAAAACCCTAGGATCAGCGCTGACGCATCCGTATATCACCACGGACTATTCTGAAGCCCTGATTGAATTAATTACACCACCGTTTGCTGATATTAGCGATACGCTGGACTATTTGCATGATATTCACCAGTTTGTTTATGACCATATTGACAATGAAATATTGCTGGGCGCCAGTATGCCTTGCGGCATCAATGGTGATGAAAGCATTCCCATTGCCCAATACGGATCGTCTAATATAGGCCGCATGAAACATGTGTACCGGCATGGCTTATGGCATCGCTACGGCAGAACGATGCAGGCGATTGCTGGCATCCACTTTAATTATTCGGTACCCGAAGCCCTTTGGATCACTTTACATCAACAAGAAAACAGTCAACTCAACCTTGAACAATTCACCGATGATGCCTACTTCGGTTTAATCAGAAACTTTCAACGGCTGGGCTGGTTGATCCTGTATTTATTCGGGGCATCACCCGCAATCTGCAAGAGTTTCTTTAAGAGCCGTCCGGCTTTGATGGCGCAATTTGAAGAATTCGACCACGGTACCTTATATCATCCCTTTGCGACTTCATTGCGCATGAGTGATATCGGTTATAAAAGTAAAAATCAGGCTAATCTGAAAATTGATTACAATTCCCTATCCGGCTATGTTGATAGCCTGAGTAAAGCCATTGGAACACCCTATCCAGAATATGAAAATATCGGTGTTAAGGTTGATGGCCAATACCGTCAACTCAACAGTAATATTCTGCAAATTGAAAACGAGTTTTACAGCACGATCCGGCCGAAGCAAATTATCAAATCCGGCGAAAAGCCCACACTGGCGCTTAAAAACCGGGGCGTTCGCTATGTAGAAATGCGTTCCCTTGATCTGGATTTATTTAACCCCATCGGCATCGATGAAGCTAAAGCCCGTTTCATTGAAGCGCTGCTACTCACCTGTTTATTGAAAGACAGCCCGGCGATTTCAGACCAGGACCATCAGATCAATAACGCCAATCAGCTGGCGGTTGCAAATTTTGGCAGAAAACCGGGTCTGGAACTCGATAAAGGCCAGCAAAAGATTCCGTTACAGGTCTGGGCCAACGAAATTCTCGAATCCATGCAGCCAGTCTGTGCAATTCTTGATAAAGATAATCCCGGCAAACCTTATAGCTCAGCCTTGGCGCAGCAACGACTCTTAGTCGAAAACCAGGATTTGACCGCATCGGCAAAAATACTGGAAAACATGACTCAAACCCGGCAACCATTCAGCCGTTTCGCGTTAAACAAGTCTGCCGAACATGCACGCTATTTCAGACTCAATCATCTGGGCCTTAGCCGTGCCCGGCAGTTTAATGAATTGGCGGAACAATCCCTTGTCAAACAGAAAGAACTCGAAAGCAAGAAACAAATCTCTTTCGATGATTTCTTGAAGCAGTATTTTTCACAAAAATAATGTCAATAGAAAGCACACAGATTTAAATGGATAAGTATTCAGATTGATACAAAATAAAATTCGCTGCGTCCGTATCATCCATGTACTATTTATTAACTCTGGAAACAGGAAATCCACACCATCATGACTACCTTCGATATTCAGCAATTACAAACCGAGCTTGCCGGTAAAAACCCGCGCATAATCCTAAAAAAAGCGCTCGCGTTATTTGACAATATTGCGATCTCTTTCAGCGGCGCGGAAGATGTTGTGCTGATCGATATGGCTGTCAATATCAGAAAAGACATTCAGGTTTTCTCATTGGATACCGGTCGCCTGCATCCTGAAACCTACCGGTTCATTGAAAAAGTCAGGAAACATTACCAGATAGACATTGAATTATTGACGCCAGACAGAAACGTCCTCGATAGCTTTGTAAAAAAGAAGGGCCTGTTCAGCTTCTATGAAGACGGTCATCAGGAATGCTGCGGTATCCGTAAAGTGGAACCCTTAAAACGCAAACTGGCTCATTTGGATGCCTGGATTACCGGTCAACGCAAGGATCAAAGCCTGGATACCCGGCAGGACATTCCCGAGGTGCAGATAGACACCGCGTTTTCCACAGCCGAGCACCACCCCTTGATTAAATTTAATCCCTTGCTGAATTGGAGTTCTGCGCAAGTATGGGATTACATTGAAGCCTATCAGGTGCCTTATAACGAGTTACACGAAAAAGGCTATACCAGCATAGGCTGCGAACCCTGCACTCGCGCCGTTTTGCCCAATCAACATGAAAGAGCCGGCCGCTGGTGGTGGGAAGCGGGCGCCAAAAAAGAATGTGGCTTACATGCCGGAAACTTAAAAAAATAGCTTACGGCAACTGTTCAACTTTTGCCTGTTGTTGTTTTCCGGCTATCAGAATGCGCGCCAATCTACGCAATCCGTCTGAAGAAATATCCAGACCAAAAGGAGCGCCTATATTGTCAAGTTCATAAATCACATCGGTAGCCGCTATAAAGGTTAAATAG
>JBAQEN010000853.1:0-3842 GCA_049286765.1 Methylococcaceae bacterium | reverse complement strand
CGCATAGGGCGTGATACCGCTTTAGCGCAAATTATCAACAGCGTGCGCCAGGCTCAAAGCAGCAAACCCGAAATCGCCCGGTTAGCCGATAAAATTTCCAGTGTTTTTGTACCGGCCGTGGTAGTGATTTCGGCGCTGACTTTCCTTATTTGGTTAGGTTTTGGCCCTGATCCGTCATTAGGTTACGCTTTTGTAACTTCAATGACTGTTCTGGTCATTGCCTGTCCTTGTGCGCTGGGTTTGGCAACGCCCATTTCAGTGATGGTGGCTGTTGGCAGAGCCGCACAATCAGGAATTTTAATTCGTAAAGGCGACGCCTTACAAACAGCAGGTAAACTAAGCTGTGTGATCCTGGATAAAACCGGTACGGTGACGCAAGGTAAACCTATTGTTTCAACGATTGAAGCCATCAACGATTATACCGAGGAACAGGTACTGCAATTAGCGGCGAGCATTGAATCAGGCTCGGAACACCCATTGGCGGCGGCTATTTTAAAAGCCGCTGATGAAAAACAGATCAAACTGGAAAAAGTTAAAAAGTTTGAGGCCGTTGCAGGCCACGGTGTAACAGCCCGAATTAATGAACAGAGCGTATCTTTTGGTAACCAAGCGCTAATGTCTGAAAAAGGCATTAAATTTGACCGGCATAACAACAGACTGGCGGAATTGTCGGCTTTGGGTCAAACACCGATGCTGCTTGCAGTTGAAGATAAAATAGCCGGTATTATTGCGGTCTCTGACCCCATAAAAAAGGATTCGGCGCAAGCAATACAAGCGATGAAAAACCAGGGCTTACGCATCATCATGGTAACCGGAGACAATCAAATAACCGCTGATGCCATTGCCAGGCAAGCAGGCATTACTGAAGTCAAGGCGCAGGTATTGCCCCAGGATAAAGCCGCTGTGGTCAAGGATTTGCAACAACAAGGCGAAATTGTCGGCATGGTTGGCGATGGCATTAATGATGCGCCTGCACTGGCTCAAGCTGATGTCGGACTGGCTATCGGCACAGGAACCGATGTTGCGATAGAAAGCGCCGATATAGTCATTTTACAAGGCTCGTTGTTAAAAGTTCCCGAAGTGATGGAATTATCCAAAGCGACAGTGATCAATATCAAACAAAATCTGTTCGGCGCATTTTTCTATAATACGATCAGTATCCCCATTGCAGCAGGTTTGCTGTACCCTGTCTTTGGTGTTTTATTAAATCCAATGATTGCAGGGGCGGCCATGGCGATGTCTTCCGTGACTGTCGTTACTAATGCCAATCGCTTGCGCTGGACAAAGTTTGATGAAGGTAATAAATGAACATAAACGCACAGGATGAGCTGAATGCAGTGGAGTGCATCGTTCGCGATTGATGCGCTTCGACCCTCAGCGCATAGATGGACAAGGCGGTTATCATTATTTGAGGGTCAACAGCCACTCCGTAAATAGCTTTAACCCATAACCAAATTGCGCCCGGCTTCCTTGCCTTTATAGAGTGCATCATCAGCTCGCTTAAGGCTTTCATCAATCGAGTCATTTTCTTCGTGTTGCGTGAGACCAAACGTCATTGTGACCGAGAATTCCTGGCCAGCCAGATGAAAACGTTTCTCGGCAATCGCTTTACGTATTTTTTCGGCTATGGTTCTAGCTCCCTTGATGTCCGTATTGGGTAGCATAATGAGGAACTCTTCCCCGCCCCAGCGCGCAATCGCATCGCCCTGGCGCAAATGGTTCCTCATAAAAAAGGCGACCTCGCAAAGTATATAATCTCCACAACTATGCCCGTATGTGTCATTAAATTTTTTGAAATGATCAATATCAACAAAAATCAGCGTGAAATCTGACCTGCTCCGCGACGACAAAGCTTTTTGTGTTTCGAGCATCTCCTGCATTCTGCGCCTGTTGTAAAGTCCGGTAAGCGAATCGGTATTTGCAAGCTGCTCCAGTTGCTGCTCCAGGGTTATGGAAGCAAGCCGGAAATAGTAGCTGATAAGTCCCACTGCCGAAAAAGAGATTACTATGTTTATATAATTAATAAGGCGGATCACATTTGAAGACAATGCCACAGTATGTAATGCATCATGAGTGATAACATCGAGCGCAACGAAAGTAATGCACAGCCCGACCGAAATCAGAATAATGGATTTACCATCAAACTTGTTATTGAATAAGGAGAATGGAATAGCACCAAGGAGATAATACTGGAATCCGGCATGCCATCCTACTATTGGCACAACAAACAGCGTATGCAAAATTACTTCGCTAATCATTAGCGTAATAGCTAAATCATGATTCCCAAGCTGATTTACCCGCCAGCCGGTAATCCAGATGAAAGAACTGAAGAGATTAAGAAAAGATAGAAACTCCAACCCCAGAAAAAAAAACAAGGGTATGAGAGCGAGATGCACCGCTATGCCAAGATATCCAATAGTGTTGATAACAAGGTAACTGCGGTAGTTTATTTGTAGCACCTTGTCAGTTCTTTTCATGGCTAGCACTAAGATCTCTAAAATATGACCCGAAAGGTAAAACTAACGTATTAATTTACAAGGCTAAGTTAATAAGCATAATGGGTAGGGGGCATATAAGACGTAAGGTACAAGCCCCAACACATTCACATCAAGTAATGGTTACGTTGGAAATCACGATTAAAACTACTGCAATTTTCAACTAAGAAATGACAATAGCTCATGATTTGATTTTAAGCAAGTTATCGCCACTATGGAATACAGGAAAATTAAACAGATATCAGAAAAATACGGGGAATAATTCCTGTTTTATAGTGCTGGTGCGTCCCATTTTCGGTTTTACATAGCGCAGGAGGGACGGGTTAAGGGAATTCGTTATTTTTTCACTTTGCGTTTTTCGCCATACTGCTTCCGTTTTTCACCTTGTGCCGGTTTAGTGGCCCGAGCATTTTTTTTAGTATGTCGATAATCTTTCTTCCCGGTAATCTTGTCGGGCGCTTTTTTTCTGGGTGCATCAATGACTTTTAGCGAAACCGGCTCATAACCGGTTTCAGCTACACGCGGAATTTGCCTTTTCAGCAGTTTTTCAATTTCAGCCAATGACCAGGCTTCTTCAGGGCAAACCAGCGACAAGGCTTCGCCATTTGCACCGGCACGTCCAGTACGGCCAATTCGATGGATATAATCTTCGGGTACTTGCGGCAAATCAAAATTCACTACGTGCGGCAACTCGTCAATATCCAGCCCGCGTGCTGCAATATCGGTAGCGACCAGCACTGATACTTTACCCGTTTTAAAATACTCCAGAGCCTTATTGCGCGCGCCCTGGGTTTTGTCGCCATGCAATGCCACAGTGCGGATGCCGTCTTCGATCAGTTGTTTCTCCAGGCGATCAGCGCCGTGTTTGGTACGGACAAAAACCAATACTTGCCGCCAGTTATTACTGCCAATCAAATAAGACAGTAATTCGCGTTTATACTCACGATTAATACCGTAGACGCGCTCAGAAACGTTATCGGCCGTGGCATTTTGCTTTGCGACCTCAACCTCTACCGGGTTATTAAGCACAGATGCGGCAAGAGTTTTTATTGCATTAGGCACCGTGGCGGAAAATAGCAGACTTTGCCTCTGTTTGGGAATCAGCGACATAATTTGCCGGACATCCGGCATAAAACCCATATCGAGCATACGATCGGCTTCATCCAATACCAGTATTTCGACGTTGGATAAGTTGATATTACGTTGCTGCAGATGATCAATTAAACGTCCGGGCGTTGCCACGACGATGTCGCAACCTCTGCGTAACTGACGGGTTTGCACGCCAATACTCGCGCCGCCCACAACCGCTTCAGCATGCAGCGGCAAATGCTTGCCGTAAGTTAGTAC
>JBAQEN010000852.1:0-2521 GCA_049286765.1 Methylococcaceae bacterium | reverse complement strand
TGGTAATCACTTTGCCAAATCGACAATCATCCTGGATTTCGTCTTAAAATCATTAAAATAAATCACCCAATGTGCGTTCAAAAAATTCAATGGCTTTTTTGGATAACTGATTTTGCAAATCCTTTCTGCGGCCGGTTATTAAAACCAACACACCTAATAATAAACTCCTTTCATTTATCATGTCTTGCTGTTTATCCTCTTCGGTTGATTATAATGAAGTAACGCCTTTAGATATAGCATACCGCAATAAACGCGTGATAGGGGAATTCAATGAAACCGTAAAGTTACCTTCAGAGCCGCGACTTTTTCAACTAATTTTTGACATTTTTAATTGAAAGTTGTCCGAACTATTTAGCAAAAGCCTGGTTAAAGGAAAGCTTCTATACAGAAGCTGGATTAAAAGCAATTTTATAAGCAATAATTTTTTCACGAAGCCTGAATTTGCCGCCACGGGATAAATAGAAAAAATTCATTCAAAAACATTGATATGCTCTAATCAATACATTATTCAAACTTTTTTGAAATATTGCTTTTGTTATTAACCCAATGTTTGGTACAAAGATCAAGATTTTAATAATGAAGCGCGCATTAGGCAAAACGATTCTTTCTGGTTTATGAACAAAAAATGACGCAAAAAGAAATCGCCGCATCAAGGGCAGCTATCAATCAGGCTTATTTAACCGATGAAAACCAGATCATCGCCAAGTTATTGGCGTATCTGGATAAATATGATCCCGTGACGGTCGGGGACTGCGCTAAATCACTGGTTGATACAGTCAGAGCAAAAATCGGCCAGCAAACTGCAATCGAAGCGTTTCTGCATGAATATCAGCTTAATTCAGAGGAAGGCATCGTTTTAATGGCTATAGCCGAAGCTCTGTTGCGTATTCCTGACAGCAGAACTCAAGACCTGTTTTTACAGGAAAAACTTACCCATGCAGACTGGCGTAGCCATTTACAGTATAGCGATTCTTTATTGGTTAATTTCTCGACCAGTGCTTTATTACTTACCCGCCAATTTGAAGATCATGTTGCTTCATCTGAACGGATCTTTGACCAGCTTATATCGCGTCTGGGTGCGCCATTAATACGTACTGCATTAAAACAGGCCATGCAACATCTGGCGCAACAATTTGTTATCGCTGAATCGATTCAACAGGCCGTTCAATGTTGCAGGCAAAACCCCACTTACCGCTATTCTTTTGATATGCTGGGCGAAGCGGCTTTAACGGCTACCGATGCAGAACGTTATTTCCAGTCCTATCTGGAAGCAATTGCAGCACTGGCAAAACAGGCATCATCTGCTAATATTTATGACAATCCCGGCATCTCGGTTAAATTATCGGCGCTATGTCCACGTTATGAGCCTTTACAACATGCCTGCGCAGTCAAGGAACTAACCGATAAGCTACTGATTCTGGCAAAACTAGCGCGCTCGGCTAATATTTCCATCACTGTCGATGCAGAAGAAACTGAACGCCTGGAAATGTCTCTGGATATTTTTGCCGCCGTTTTCATGCATCCTGATTTAAAAGGTTGGCATGGCTTAGGTTTGGCAGTGCAGTCCTATCAAAAAAGAGCTCTGCCGGTTATTCGCTGGCTCGCAGGATTGGCCGATTTGCAGCAAGGCAAAATCCCTCTACGTCTGGTTAAAGGCGCTTACTGGGACAGCGAAATCAAACGTGCCCAGGAAAATGGCCTGAGCAATTATCCCGTGTTTACGCATAAATCGGCGACTGATGTTTCCTATCTCGCTTGCGCGCAATTCATCCTATCCCGGCCTGATGTCTTTTATCCGCAATTCGCCACCCATAACGCTCACACCGCTGCCGCAATTTATCATATCGGCAAACAACATCCCGGCTATGAATTCCAGCGTTTACACGGCATGGGCGAACCGCTTTATCGTGAACTCCTTGAAACTAAAAACTGGCAGATTCCTTGCCGGATTTATGCGCCAGTCGGACGCTTCCATGAACTATTACCCTATCTGGTCAGGCGCTTACTGGAAAATGGCGCAAATACCTCCTTTATCAATCAGATTGACCACGCTGATATTAGCGTCGAGCAATTGATCAGTGATCCGGTGACTGCGGTAAAGACTCCATCCATGCCGGCTCAAATCGTATTGCCTCGCGATTTATACGGTAAAAACCGGCTTAACTCTGCTGGAATTAATCTGGCTGATCCCGAATTATTAACAAATCTGCAACAAGATCTGAATGACTTGGCGGACAACCACTGGCATGCAGCGCCTTTGATTAACGGAAGGCTCTATTCCGGTGAGCCGCAAATTATCAGTAACCCCTATGATAACCGGCTAACAGTCGGTTCTGTGATTTATGCCGGCCAGGAAGCTATTGAACAAGCATTAAACACCTCCCAAGCATTTGTCGACTGGCGGCTTTGTCCTGCAACAACCCGGGCAGAATACCTGCTGAATGCCGCAGACCTTCTTGAACAACATCGCCTGGAACTGGTCTCCTTGTGTATTCGGGAAGGTGGCCGCACGATAAAAGAT
>JBAQEN010000851.1:0-2006 GCA_049286765.1 Methylococcaceae bacterium | reverse complement strand
TTGCCTTCTCGGTATGTCACGGTTTGAACAGGCGCGTAAAATGCTGACTCCGCTTTATCAGCAAAATCCGAATAGCGCCGAGGTGCTGATTGGGCTTGCCCGCTGCGCTCAACACCGGGGTGATTTGGCTGATGCAGGGAAATTGCTGGATCAGGCGCAGAAAATAGAGCCGGATAACAAACAGGCCAGGCATGAGCGGGCGCGTTTGCAGATAGCCAACAAGGCGCATAGCGATGCGATTGTTACGCTGGAAAAAAATATTGACCGGGATGATCCTTATGGTGATTCGATTGATCTGTGGATCGAGACGCTGAATACTCAGAAACGTGAACTCTATCAACGTGAAAAACTGAGAGAATACACTAGCAAACATCCGCAACGTCCCGAATTTATTTTTGGCTTGGGTCTTACCTACAGCCGCGCTGGAGAAATTGACAACGCGCGTGACGCTCTGGGCAAAGTCAGCAAGATGTTGCCGGGAAACTTCAGGATATTGTATGCGCTGGGTGAGGTGGAACGCATCGCCGGCAATATTGAGCTTTCGAGCAGGCTTTTTGAGCAGGTGCTTGAACTGAAGCCGGATCATGCGGCCTCTCTACGCACTTATGGCCTGGAAATCAAGTATAGCTACGGTGACAAGGAGTTTACCCGTTTGAATACAGTCGCCGCTGATCTGAGCTCTTTGGAAACCGCAGAGCAATTGCAGATGCATTATGCCCTGGGCAAGGCTTATGATGATGTCGCTGAATATCCGACGGCATTCAAGCACTATGCAGTTGGCGGCCTCAAGAAAAGAAAGCAGGATTCCTTTAATGAGCAATCAAGCGCGCGTATGTTTGAGATTATGAAAGCGCTGGTAAACAGGGATTCGATGGCGAAGGTCGAACAAACCGGTTGCAGCGACGAGACTCCGGTCTTTATCCTGGGTATGCCGCGGTCGGGAACCTCGCTGATTGAACAAATCCTGTCATCACATCCTGATATATATGGAGGCGGTGAATTGAAGTATATCACTTCAGCTATGGAAAACATCGATATCCTGGAGCGGCGCCTGAAACTGGGCGATGTCGAGGCGGCTTTTCCTTATGATTTAAACGCCAGTTACGAACAGCGCGGGCAGTGGTACGTGGATATGCTAAAAAGTCTGGCGCCCAAGCCCTATAAGCGTATGGTGGACAAGATGCCGGGGAATTTCAATTTTGTTGGCTTGATACATGCTATCTTGCCGAACGCCAGAATTCTCCATAGCCGCCGTCATCCAGTGGAAACCTGTCTGTCTTGTTATCGTATCCTTTTTGCCGAAGGCCATCAGTGGACCTACAATCTTAATGAACTCGGCCGTTATTACCGACGTTACTGGGATTTGATGAAGCATTGGCGTGAACAGTTTCCAGGCGTGATGTACGAGGTTCGCTACGAAGACAATGTGAATGATGTGGAAGGCCAGGCGCGTGCGCTGATTAACTATCTGGATCTGGAATGGAATGATGCGTGCCTAAGTTTTTATGATACCGACCGTCCGGTAAAAACAGCAAGCGCTTCCCAGGTACGTAAACCGATATACAAAACATCGACAAACCGGTGGCGCAAGTATGAAACATATCTTAAGCCATTGCTGGATGAACTTGGCGATTTGGTAGAGCAATACGAAACGGAGCTGGAGCAGCCCCAGCAGCATTGAGCTGAGCAGGTTGGGAAATCTTTTCGCAACCCGATATAAATCATTAAACGTTGATTCAATAAACCACCCGTGGGTATACTGCCTATCTTGAATGAGGATAAATTGATGACGGATAACATAGAAAATAGTGTATTGGAACATTTAAGAGCAATCCGCGCTGAGATGGCAGGTATACGTAATAATATGGACGATTTAAAATTGCGGATGAGTTCGATAGAAGAACATGTCGCGGGTATGAGGCGCGATATGTCGATTTTGCACGGTGATATTGTGACTACCCATAAACGTCTTGATCACCATGAAGAACGGCTTGAGCGTATTGAGC
>JBAQEN010000850.1:0-1802 GCA_049286765.1 Methylococcaceae bacterium | reverse complement strand
AAACTATATCAAACTGGACTTACCCGAAGGCCCGACTATTTTGGCTTACGGCCGCGATCCTTATTTTGACGGTTGGTCCCTCAATTACGGCAATCCGGCTTTACAGGCAACCCTGATTGAAGAATTGTTAAAAATAAGTCAGCGCTGCGATGGGTTGCGCTGTGACATGGCGATGCTGGTTTTACCGGAAATATTTCAACGGACCTGGAGCATCGGCTCTGAACCGTTTTGGCCCATAGCCATCCATAGGGTAAGGGAACAGCATCCGGATTTCGTGTTCATGGCAGAAGTTTACTGGGATTTTGAATGGCCTCTGCAACAGCAAGGCTTCGACTACACTTACGACAAGCGACTGTACGACCGCTTGCGCGGGCAACAGGCCCGTCCGGTTCGGGAGCATTTTTGGGCGGACCTGGATTATCAAAAAAAATCCGCCCGTTTCTTAGAAAACCACGATGAGCCTCGCGCCGCCGCGACCTTTCCGCCGGGTATCCATGAAGCTGCCGCTGTTTTGACCTACTTCAGCCCCGGTTTGCGTTTCTTTCACCAGGGACAATTGCAAGGATGGCCGAAGAAGATTTCCGTCCACCTCTGTCGAGGGCCGGAACAACTTTCCGATCCGAGTTTGCAAGAGTTTTACCGTCGGCTCATCGATGCTTTGCGCCTGAGTGTGTTTCGCAATGGAGATTGGCAATTGCTGGAATGCAAGCCTGCATGGGCAGGCAATTGGACGCGGGACTGCTTTATTGCCTTTGCCTGGCAAGGAGCCGATGGGCAACGGGCGATCGCTGTCGTGAATTATGCACCGAATCAAAGTCAGTGTTCTATTCCCCTCCCCTGGCCGGATCTAGGCGGACAGATGTATCAACTTGAAGATTTAATGAGCTCAGCGGTTTATGATCGCACTGGCGACAGCCTGCTCTCACCCGGACTTTATATGGACTTGCCGGCGTGGGGATATGGGGTTTATCAACTGATTCAAAAAACTATAATTAAGACCAATAAATAACACATTAACTGTCATGATGAACAATACCTCCGAATTTAAAATACCCGATGATTTTTCCCTGGTACTGGGCGGCCCGCTCTTTCAGCTTTTAATCCGCGCGCGGTTAAGCACCGATACACTCGGCTTGCTCAAACGCCGGGTTATCGTTATCTCCCTGTTCGCATGGTTGCCGCTGCTGGTGCTCTCAGTGTTGGCCGGCGAGGCGCTAGGCGGTGCCATTAAAGTCCCTTTTTTTTACGACGTGGATGCACATGTCCGCTTTCTGGGGGCCGTACCATTGCTGTTGGTCGCGGAGCTCGTGGTCCACCAGCGGATCAGGCTGATCATCCAGCAATTTATCGAGCGCAGGATCGTTTTGCCACAAGCCCGCCCGGAGTTCGACGCTATTTTCGGCTCCGCGTTACGCCTGCGCAATTCGGTGGTGATCGAGGTTTTGCTCCTTGTTCTGGTGTTGACGGCTACGCATTACCTCTGGGCCAGTCAGATGGCGCTGGAATCGGCCACCTGGTACGCGGCCATCGTGGATGGACATCGCCAATATTCCCCGGCAGGATATTGGTATGCCTTTGTCAGCATTCCGATTTATCAATTCCTATTAGCGCGCTGGTTTTTTCGCATTTTCATCTGGGCGCGGTTTCTGTGGCAGGTTTCCCGACTGGATCTGCATCTCGTTCCGACGCATCCCGACCGCGCTGCTGGACTCGGTTTTCTCGGGGGAAGCGCGATGGCATTTTGGCCTTTGCTGCTATCTCAAGGCGCTTTGCTGGCAGGACTGATCGCCAACCATATTTTC